>CAYWFU010000055.1:0-19653 GCA_964457585.1 uncultured bacterium
TCAACGATATTTTTTTAAAATATCTTGGGTAACATTTTTTATGACGCAATTCGAAAGGTCAGTAAGGCTTGACAAAAATTAACATATGTATTAAAATACAATATTTTATATTGAAAATGAGGATTACTTCATTATCAGTATCGCAAAACGAGAGGAGGTTTATAAACAATGGGAATAATATCAGTAAGATTTAATCCATATGAAGAAAAAGTTTTAAAAAAATTGGAAAACTATTACGATGAAGATCGCTCAAAATTGTTAAAAAAATCTTTAATAGAAATGTACGAAAATTTAGTAGATAGAAAAGAGATTGAAGAATTTGCAATAAAAGAAAAGAGTAAAAAAGTACATTTCTATTCTGCTGAAGAAATATTAAAAAATATTTAATACTAATTTAATTCCGTAACAGAAATAAAGAAAAAAAGTGTCATTATGAATGAAAAAATTTTAATTGTTGAAGATGATAAAAATATTTCTGAATTAATTAAATATAATCTTGAAAAAGCTGGATTTACAACAATCTCTGCTATATCTGGAGAATCTGCTTTAGATATATTGCAGACACAAACCATTAATTTAATTCTTTTAGACATTATGCTTCCAGAAATTGATGGTTTTGAAATATGCAGGCGGATTAAGCAAGACCATAAACTTGCCAATATTCCAATAATAATTTTAACTGCAAAAAGCGAGGAAATCGATAAAATCGTTGGTTTTGAACTGGGTGTTGATGATTATGTTATAAAACCATTCAGCCCGCGAGAACTAAGTTTAAGAATTAAAGCTGTTTTAAAACGAAAACTCCATATTCAAAATGAGGAAGAAATATTGAATGTTAGTAATATTATTATTGATATTCCAAAACATACTGTTACTGTTAATAAAAAAGAAATTGATTTAACTGCAATGGAATTCAAATTATTGAGTTTACTTATTCAAAGAAAAAATAGAGTACAAACCAGAGAAAGTTTATTAAATGATGTTTGGGACATAACGAGTGAAGTAACCACACGTACAATCGACACGCATATAAAACGCATCAGGCAAAAGCTAGGCAAAGCTGGAGATATAATTGAAACAATACGAGGAGTTGGATATGTGGTGCGGGATTAATGAAGAACTTTATTCATTGAAATATCTCCTCTTAAAATATAGACTTACATTAACTAATCCGATTAATACCGGTACTTCTACTAGCGGACCTATTACAGCCGCAAACGCCGCGCCCGAATTAATTCCAAAAACAGCAACTGCAACAGCTATAGCAAGTTCAAAATTATTACTTGAGGCTGTAAAAGCTAGTGTTGCAGATTTTTTGTATTCAATCCCAGCTATTTTACAAATATAAAACGTAAGCAAAAACATTGTAACAAAATATATTAAAAGTGGTATGGCAATCGAGACTACATCCATTGGTATTTTTACTATATATTCTCCTTTAAGAGAAAACATGACAATAATTGTGAATAACAAGGAGAACAATGTTAAAGGGCTTATCAATGGAATAAAATTATTTTCATACCATTCTTTCCCTTTTAATTTTATTAAAACAAATCTTGAAGTAATACCAGCTAAAAATGGAATACCAAGATAAATAAATACACTTTTTGCAATTTGCCCAATAGTTATATTAACAACAACACCCTTTAATCCAAACCATTCAGGAAGTATAGTAATAAAAATTACCGCATAAACCGAATAAAATAAAACTTGAAAAATAGAGTTAAAAGCAACGAGCCCAGCGCAATATTCCGTATCACCTTTTGCAAGCTCATTCCATACAATAACCATTGCTATACATGGCGCAATGCCAATCATAATCAGCCCAACCATATATTCAGGATAATGCCTTAAAAATATAATTGCAAGTATAAAAGCAAATATCGGCGCAACAATCCAATTTAATGTAAAGGTAAGCAACAAAATTTTGGTATCTTTAAAAACATCTAAAAGTTCTTCATATTTAACTTTTGCAAGAGGTGGATACATCATTAAAATTAACCCAATCGCAATTGGAATATTTGTAGTCCCTGATTGAAATTTATTCAAAAAATTCACTGTCTCGGGTACAAAATATCCAAGACCTATTCCAATAAACATCGCAAGGAATATCCATAACGTTAAAAATCTGTCTAAAAACGATAACTTGCTAATAATTTTTTCACTCATTTTTTCTCCTGTTTAAATTTCTTGCAGCATCCGCCTTCTATCTTTATCTCTTTTAAATTCACAAGACTATCAGCTATTTTTTTATACGCTGAAGTAAGTATTCTTGAAAATGTCGGACGTGATATCTGCATTTTTTCCGCTGCATTAAGTTGCTGCAAATTTTCAACATCAGCAAGCCTTACAGCCTCAAATTCATCAAGCGATAAAATAACACTTTCTAATTTTGACGGAGCAATTCCCTTTGGTCTAAATAATCGCTCTTTTGAAGAACAACGGATGATACGAATTTTTTTTGGTCTCATTTTTTATACTCCAATTTATTTTAATTAAATATTTTTTATCTGTTAATTTAATAAGTAGTTATGAGCATATGTTCATAACTATAATATCGTTTTAGATAATAAAAGTCAAGATAAATACTTTTAATTAAATAATTATTTTAAAGCTAGACAAATATATATAAATGAATAAAATAATATTTAATGAAAGGTCATTAAAATGAAAATAAATATACATCATAAAATTACTTTATTTTTTATTTTTATTAATGCTGTTATTTTTTTAGGTATTTTTATTTATCTAAATAATAATTTAAAAAGTTTAACATATAACCGCATTAAAGAAAATCTTCACAAGCAAACTTCCTTGGTTAAATCTTTGCTCGATGAAAATATTATTAAGAATACTTCACAAAAAGATTTTGATAAATTTGCTGATGATATTGGTGAAAACTTAAAATTACGCGTTACTATTATAGATATTAACGGTAAAGTTTTAGGGGATTCGGACTTATCTACAATGGAAATTTTAAAAGTCGAAAACCACTTACACCGTCCTGAAATAGAGCAGGTGATGGCTTCTGGAACTGGAGAATCAACACGTTTTAGCGCAACAGTCAATAAGGATATGCTTTACATCGCTCTTCTATCGAATAAAAATATTGTAGTACGATTGTCTGTTCCTTTATCAGAGATAGAATCTCTTTCATCCGAATTAAAAAAAATATTGGTTGTTTCATTTGTGATTGCATTTATTTTTGGAATATTTATAAGTTACATGCTTTCGAACTTTTTAATAAAACCAATAAAAGACGTGTCAGCAGTAGCAAAACTAATAGCAAATGGAGATTTTTCAAAAAAAATATTAATCAAAACAAATGATGAAATAGAAGAATTAGCAAAAGCTTTTAATTATATGTCAGAGCAGATTAAATTAAGAATTGATGAAGCCATATCAAGCACAACTAAACTTGAAGCAGTATTGTTAAGCATGTCTGAAGGTGTTATGGCTGTTGATATTACAGGTAAAATTATTTTGATTAATCAAGCTCTTAAAAATTTTCTGCAAATTAATGAGGAGATTAAAGGTAAAAGACCTATAGAAGCAATCCGTCGCATGGAAATTCAAAATATTGTAGATGAAGTATTAAATTCAAGCCGCAGTATCAAATCTCAAGAAATTACTATCTTTTCACCTGATGAAAAAATTTTATTACTATATGCCGCACCAATTATTTATGAAAAAAATTTAAATGGCGTTGTTCTTATTTTTCATGACATTACTAATTTAAGACATCTTGAAAATATCCGAAAAGATTTTGCGGCTAATGTCTCGCATGAACTTCGAACTCCTATCACAAACATTAAAGGATATAGTGAAACCTTGCTAGACGGGGCACTTGAAGATAAAGAAAACGCAAAAGAGTTCCTTAAAATAATACATTCTAATTCTGAAAGATTAGCTCAATTAATTGATGATATTTTAAGTTTATCAGCCATAGAATCTGGTAAAATGAAAATTAATTTTCAATCTTGCAATATTAAGCTAATTATAAGTAAAGCTATATCTATGATGGATAAAAATGCAAAGGAAAAATCAATTGAAATTAAAACAAATATTGAAGCAAATGTATCAAATATTTTAGCTGATGAAAATTTAATTGCACAGATAATGATAAACCTCATTGATAATGCAATTAAATATAATAATATTGGCGGGAAAATCACTATTTCAGCCTACGATGAAGATAAATTTGTAAGGATTAATGTTTTTGATACAGGGATTGGTATTCCAGATGAAGATATTCCAAGAATTTTTGAACGTTTTTATCGTGTTGATAAAGCTCGTTCTAAAGAATCAGACGGAACAGGTCTTGGACTTGCTATTGTTAAACATTTAATTATTTTGCATGGAGGAGAAATTACAGTTAAAAGTATCAAAGAAGAGGGCTCTACATTCAGCTTTATAGTTCTAAAAGTTTAGTGTTTACACATTCTTTGATAAAATATACAAATATGGTATAATACGAATATGAAAGTAATAAAAACTCATACTTCACTTAAAAAAATAACAAAAAATGATGACTCTTTTGTTGATGCTCTTCCTTATCAGCGTCTTGCTTTTATCTGGGAACTTACCGCTGAATTATGGTCACTTAAAGGATCAGAATATGTTAAACAAAGATTACAAAGAGATGTTACAAATCTTATTAAAAAACAAGGTTAGATTTCTGGTTGTTGGAGCTTATGCAATGGGTGTTTATGGATATCCCCGAGCAACAGGTGATTTTGATATCTGGGTTGAGGCAACAAAAGAAAATTCGAATAGAATTTTTAAATCGCTTATAGAATTTGGGACTCCCATAAAAGAAATTAATGATACTACTTTCTCGGAAAAAGGAATAATATTTCAAATTGGAGTTGCTCCGCGTCGAATTGATATAATTACAGAAATAGATGGAGTTGTTTTTGATGAAGGATATATAACAAGACAGGAAGTTGAAATTGAAAATATTAAAATCCCTTTTCTTTCAAAAGATAATCTAATAAAAAATAAACAGTCCACAGGAAGAGAAAAAGACAAATTAGATGTAGAGAATTTAAAAAAAGCTTGATTAGGGGCTGTCCAAAAAGGCTGATTTTTTTAGGGGCTTGATTCATCAAGCCCGATTTTTCAACGTTTTTTCGGGTTCGATAAATCGAACCACTACATTTTATACCTTTTTTGGATAACCCCCCTACATAAAATTTAGCATTGGTTGGTTATATCAAAGCAATTTTAATGCGTTTGCCCTGTAAACGTTCTCTTTGCAATTTTTTCTCTTGACAAAAAAAAATACCAGTGATAAATTATTTAGCACTCTCATTATGAGAGTGCTAAATAATTTAATAAAGCAATAAGGCAATAAAAATGAGTGTAATTCTAGATGATCGGTGTAAAAAAATATTGCAGGCAATTGTGCAGATATATATTAAAACTGCTGAACCTGTGGGTTCCCGTACTATTGCGAGGTATTATAATCTTGGGATCAGTCCTGCAACTATACGTAATGCTATGAATGATCTTGAAGAATTAGGTTTTATTATGCAGCCTCATACGTCAGCAGGAAGAGTTCCAACGCATAAAGGATATAGATATTATGTAGATACTTTAATGGAGCGGTCTAAACTTTCAAAACAGGAAGAAAAAAATATTGAAGTCAATTATAATGATAAAATCAATGAATTTAATAATGATATTTTTCGTATAACGTCAAAAATGCTGGCGCTTATTTCAAATTATGCTGGAGTAACTTTGTCTCCATGCATATCCAGAAGCACAATTAGAAAAATTGAATTTATTCCGCTTTCTGGCAGAAAAATATTAATGATTGCAATAACTAATTCGAATGTTATAAAAAATAAAATCATTGAACTTATAAAACCTATCAGTGCTGATGAACTGCATATTATTTCTAAAATGTTTACTGATAAATTTGGCGGATTATCTTTTCCTGAAATATCTAATGTTACTATGGATAAAATGGAATTACATAATACAAATTATGAAGAGCTTTTAAAAAATGCTATAAATTTTGCTAAAAATTGTCTGGAAAATGAATATGAAGACGAAATTTATCTTGAAGGAACGGGAAATATTTTAAAGCATCCTGATTTCGCGCAAATAAATAAAACAAAAGAGATTTTTAAAATTCTGGAAGATAAAAAGAATTTTATGGAACTTCTGCAGAATGTTATTGAGGTAAATGGAGTAAATGTTCTAATTGGAGAAGAAACGCATATATCTGAAATGCAGGATTGCAGTATTGTTATTTGTTCTTATAAAATAAAAGGGTATCCCTCCGGGATAATAGGTATAATAGGACCAACCCGAATGAAATACGGTAAAATTTTTTCTATTGTGGAATTCACATCCTTTCAATTAGAAAAAGCATTATCTTATTTGATTGAATAGAGATTTTAAGTTAGGAGGTAAATGCAAAATAATGAATAAACATACTCATAGTTCAAATGCTAATAATGAGAAATCACAGCAGAATAGTGATGAGAATATCAAGGATAATCTGAAAAATGAGAATACTTCAGATGAAAAGGAAAAAACAGATAAAGAAGAAATGGTATTGTCAGAAAAAATAAAGGAAATGGAAAAAGAGCTGAAAGATAAGGAAGAGCAGATATCACAATTAAAAAATAGTCTAATACGCCTGCATGCTGAATTTGATAATTTCCGCAAAAGAAGCTCACGTGAGAAAGTGGAATTCTGTAAATACGCGCAGGAAAAATTAATGCAGGAATTGCTTCCGATTATGGACAATTTTGACAGTGCTTTTTTAGCTGTAAACAAAATTGAACAAAATCAAAGTATCAAAAGTTTTATTGATGGAATTTCTATCAGCTATAAAAGTTTAAAGGATGTTCTTGCAAAGGAAGGATTACGCGAGATTAATGCTTGCGGTGAGCAATTCAATCCGTCTGTGCATGATGCAGTGCAAATGATCGAATGTACAGATCATCCGGATGAATGTATTATCGAAGAGATACAAAAAGGATATTATCTTGCAGATAAAATTTTGCGGCATCCAAAAGTAAAAGTAGCAAAGAGAAACTCTAATAAAATATAGGAGGATATAAATTATGTCAAAGATTATAGGAATAGATTTAGGAACATCTAATTCAGCAGCAGCGGTTATGGAAGGCGGTAAACCTACGATTATCCCTTCGGCAGAAGGGACTTCTATAGGCGGAAAAGCTTTCCCATCATATGTTGCTTTTACATCAAAAGGAGAATTATTAGTTGGGGAACCTGCCAGGCGGCAGGCAGTTACAAATCCTGAAGGAACAATTATTGCCAATAAAAGAAAAATGGGGTCAGCTCATAAATATAATATCTATGGAAAGGAATATACACCTGAGCAAATATCCGCTTTTATCCTGCAAAAAATTAAAAGAGATGCAGAAGCTTTCCTGGGTGACAAAGTTGAAAAAGCTGTAATTACAGTCCCTGCATATTTTGACGATCATCAGCGTCAGGCAACTAAAGATGCAGGTAAAATAGCAGGACTGGATGTAATACGTATTATAAATGAACCAACAGCAGCTTCACTTGCTTATGGTATTGATAAATCAACCAAGGAACAAAAAATATTTGTTTTTGATCTTGGCGGAGGAACACTGGATGTTACAATAATGGATTTTGGTCAGGGAGTATTTGAAGTAATATCAACTTCGGGTGATACGCAGCTTGGTGGAACAGATATGGATAATGCTTTAATAAATTATGTCTGTGATGATTTTAAAAATAATACGAATATTGATTTGCGCAAGGATAAAATGGCAATCCAGCGCGTTAGAGAAGCTGTTGAAAAAGCCAAAATTGAGCTTTCCAATGTGCTTGAAACAGAGATTAATCTTCCTTTTATCAGCGCAACTAACGAAGGGCCCCAGCATCTTACAATGAAATTGCGAAGAGCTAAACTGGAAGAATTAATTGCACCAATTATTGAACGCTGCGCAGGTCCTATAGATAATGCTTTGAAAGATGCAAAATTAACACCTGCTCAAATTGACAAAATTATTATGGTTGGCGGACCAACACGCATGCCTATTGTGCAGAAATTTTTAGAAGACCATGTAGGTAAAATAATAGAACGCGGAGTTGATCCTATGGAATGTGTTGCAATGGGGGCATCTATTCAGGCTGCAATTTTGCAGGGTGATATTAAGGATGTGCTGCTTCTTGATGTTACGCCCTTATCTCTTGGTATTGAAACATTAGGCGGAGTATTCACTAAATTGATTGAACGAAATACAACTATACCAACTCGTAAAAGTCAGATATTTTCAACTGCCACTGATAATCAACCGGCAGTAAGTATTCATGTTCTGCAGGGCGAAAGAGAAATAGCATCATACAATAAAACATTAGGCAGATTTGACCTTGTTGGAATTCCTCCAGCTCCAAGAGGTATTCCTCAAATTGAAGTTACATTCGATATTGATGCTAATGGAATTGTGCATGTTTCAGCTAAAGACCTTGGTACAGGGAAAGAGCAAAAAATACGCATTGAAAGTTCCAGTGGTTTATCAAAGGAAGAAATAGAAAAAATGGTTAAAGATGCTGAATCTCATGCATCTCAGGATAAAAAGAGAAAAGAAGAAGTTGAAATTCGAAATCAGGCTGATACGCTTGTATATTCAGCAGAGAAATCTTTAAAGGAATTTGGAGATAAGGTTAGCCCGGATGAAAAAACAAAAATTGAAAATTGCATAGCAGATTTAAAAAAGGCTCTAGAAGGCAGCAATGTTGATGCTGTTAAGAAAGCCATTGATGATTTAAATACTGCATCGCACAAGCTTTCAGAAGCGATATACCAGCAGACTGCACAAAAGCAATCACAGGCTAAATCAGCTGAAGAGCAGGGTGGTGCAGGCAGCACAGAAAATCAATCTGCTCAAAGTGATAGTTCAAAACCAAAGGATGAAAATGTGGTTGATGCAGATTTTGAAGTAGTTGATGATGATAAGAAGGATAAAAAATAGTTTTGAAATTTTCCCTATACAAATTCAAAAGATATGCTATTATATATATTTTAATAAATGAATAACCCTGCGGCTCTGCCGCAGGGTTATTCATTTGGAAGTTGAAGATTGAAAACTGGAAACAGCAAAAAGGAGCGACTTTATTTTGGCTAACACTAAACAGGATTATTATGAATTATTAGGATTATCCAGAGATGCTAATCCCGATGATATAAAACGTGCTTACCGTACTCTTGCGATGAAATATCATCCTGATAAAAATCCGGGAAATAAGTCTGCTGAAGAAAAATTTAAGCAAATTAGTGAAGCATATGAGGTTTTAAGTGATCCGCAGAAACGAGAGTATTATAATCAATTTGGGACTGCCGGACCGGATGCTTTTACAAATAACGGTTTTTCAGATTTTACTGATTTCAGTGAAGTTTTTGGCGATATTTTTACAAATTTTTTTGGCGGAACTCAAACTCAAGGCAGACAAAGAACTCGTGCTCAGCGCGGCAGAGATCTGCAGATAGATCTCAAGATTACTTTTATGGAAGCATGCTTTGGTGTTGAAAAAACTATTGAAATCAGTCACAATAGATTATGTAAACATTGCAGTGGAACAGGTGCATTTGATGAAAAAAGCATAGAAACCTGTCCAACATGTCATGGAACCGGTCAAATTAGACATTCGCAGGGATTCATTACAATTAATACTACATGTGTTCGCTGCGGAGGCAGAGGTAAGAAAATAGCCAGAATTTGTCCTGAATGCAATGGTAATGGTAAGATAACGGAAAAAACTAAATTATCAATTAAGATACCAGCTGGTGTAAATACCGGTTCTAGAATAAAAATCCATAATGAAGGTGATGCAGGAAGTTTAGATAGCAGTAATGGAGATCTTTATATTTTAATTTATGTCAAAGACCATCCAATTTTTCAGCGTCAGGATAATGATATTTTTTGTGAAGTCCCGATAAATTTTATTCAAGCAGCTCTTAGCGATGAAATAGAAATCCCAACCTTAAACGGACAAACTATCCTGAAAATCCCTGCTGGTACACAAAGCGGGAAAATTTTTAGGTTAGCAGGAAAAGGGATACCATTAATCAATGGTTTTGGACGGGGAGATCAGCATGTTAAAATCATTGTAGAAACACCAACTAAACTTTCGTCAAGACAAAAAGAATTATTAAAAGAATTTCAAGCCCTTGATAAAGAACATTCCAGCCATCCAATTACACAGAATTTTTTTGATAAGGTTAAAGAAATGTTTCAGAAATAAATTAAATATTACTCAGTTTTTGAAGGATGGCATTGTTCACAAAAATAAGTAATATTTTTTGGATTTTTATATCTTTTACTTCCAAATCTGGTATTTTTATCCAGATTTTGGAAAGCTGGACCACCATCAATGGATCGTGATGGAACTGCGATACTAGCTGAATCAACTGGAGGTCCTGCTTCAAGTATTCGACTTCCTGATGAAGTTTCAGCAGCATGCGGAGCATGACAACTATCACATACTAATTTAGTTGTACTATAGGTAAATCTGGCTGATGGAGGAAAATTTTGGTCAACCCATTGCACATCATTTACAGATGGTTTTGGATAATTAGCCGGCGCATATTTTTCTCTAACTTTTCCACTAATAAAGCATGAAAGATTTGTATTTTCACTTTCTTCAAAATAACAACGTAAATTAATTGCACCAGAACGAACATCTCTATAAGTTGTATCAGATGGATCATTCCCAATTTTAATTGAAAGTGGATGGGTGACTATGTAATATGTAACCCGCGAATCAAGCGGAACTCCATATTTTTTAGCTTCTGTTGTATCGGATAGAATTTCTAGTAAATTTCTATGACATGCTGTGCAGAGATTAGAATCAATATTATTTCCCAGAAGGAGAGCGCTATTTGGTGTTGGATCAACATAATTAGGATCATTATCTTTTTTAGCACCATCATTTCTTTCAACCAATCCTCTTGCTGCTCCATGCGGTGTATGGCAGGATTGACAGATTATTACTGAATCACTATAACCATATCGTCCCCACATTGATTTTTGATTTGAAAAACCATAGTACATTATCTCATTAACAGGTGGATATTTATCATTCCATTCATTATCTCCATATTCCCATGTATTTTTAAACATAAATCCAATAACATCTTCTGCATGTAATTCCCCAAGTCTAAATGTTTGAGTTGAATCTGCATACCTGGCATCAATTTTTATTCCAGAAGGATGTGTTCCGAGTCTGTCTATTACAGAATGTTCTACAAAACCTCGTGTAGCATTTATACTGGGTACAGATCCAGTATAATATTGCGATGTTTCATACTCTATTATATATGCTGATGGATTTGCGCCAAAGATTGATGCTGTATCTTCTTGATATGATCTATTTGAATAATATCCGCCGGTAAATCTGCCTAAATATTCCTGTCTTTTAGAACTAGGATCAGAAAATCCACTAAGTGAAAATCGTCCGCCTGCCCAGGAAGAATCAGCTGATAATCTTTTATAATCAGAATGGCATCCAACACAAATAGCAGAATAATCATCCCCTGGATATTCTATTAAAGCAGTATTGGAATATGCTCTATGCACATTATGGCAGGTTTCGCAGGATAACCATCCAAGCTTCATTACTGCTTCATTAGTTGTATTGTAAGGCTTGCCAAGTGTGTCAAACAATTTTAACCAATCAGTATTAGGCCATGTCACACTTTTATCATCAGATGTATGCAATGTTATATGAACAGGGTGTGATTCTGTCCCATACACAGGTTTTTCATCTGACCAGTCCGTGTTTAATGGATTTGTAGTATCTTCAGCAGGTCCTTTGTCCGGGATATTAAATTTAGCATTGTCCGGCTTTTTAGGATTAGGACAATGGCAATCATCGCAAATCCTTTTATCGCCTCTTTCTTTCCCGCCGCGAAGTATTTTTGTATCTAATTGCGCTTGATGTACTTTATGACAGGATAAGCATAACACTCCTTTTTGTCTTGCAATATCAAAAGTTGGCCAGTTTTCAGAATAGAAAGGTCCTTTTTTAGGTATATTTATATATAGCAAATGACCGCGTGAACTATAATAATCCACGCTTGCTGTATCAACAGGATGAGCAGAATATACATCTTCCGGATCACTTAAAGATGGGTGTGTATCATGACATGTTTCACATAAAAAATTTCTTCCGCCGCCAAGCATATTGAATGTATCATAATTATCCAATACTAACAGTTTACCACCTGGTGCAGCTCCATGTGCTTTATGACATGTATTGCAAATTATTTCTCCTGAATCAAAAAAAGATAGATGTCCGCCTGTTGGTGAATCATAATTAGATATAAACGTTATTACTTTTGTTGTTTCTTCAATAGCGAATATTGTTGTATCAATAAATACTCCATTTGTTATACCTCTTTTATTATCTTTGGAATAGAAACCATGCTTAAATATTGGATGCGTTCCCTTACCTGAGGAATCATATGTTCGTTCTAAATGGCAATAAGCGCAAAATAATGGCGGAAGACCATATGGGGATGGTTCATCAACGTAAACAGTTTCATACAGGGTGTCAACTATTTGTCTAACTTTAGGTGCTGGATTAAGAATTCTTTTTGAGCTATCATACATAGGTGCACGAAGGAAATTCCCTTTTTTAGCAGTTGGGCTAGTAACTTCTTTTTTATTGTTCTGATCATGGACATCATGACAACTGGTACATTCAAAATTTTTTAACCCAAATCTGGTATACGGCCAACCTGAAAAATGTTTTTTTGTATTAGGCGTAGTATCATAATCTATCAGAGTATGAGTAGCTGAATCAAAGGAAGCAGTAACTATTATCGGGTCTATATTTGGCGCAAATTCTCTAATACCGTCATGGCATTGTGTATAACATAATGTACCAACCTCACCCAGTATGCTTTTATATGTAGTATCTGGAGGTCTTACCCATAATCTTCTACCTACAGCAGAATGAGGAACGTGACAATAAGAGCATAATCCCTGCTTTCCTCCTGGATCATATACGCTCTCAACCTTAGGTCTTGAAGTAATATCATGTCCTGAATTTAAAATTTTTGCTTGAATAAAATTATTTTTACCTAAAAAAATAATATTTATTATTAAAAGAATTAGTATAAAACTCCAGAATATTTTTTTATTATGCTCTACACTTTTCATAAATATCTCCTATTTATCAATAAATTCAAGAACTGCAATTGATGACATTACAGGGTCAAGGCAATATAATCTTTGCTTTGAATCAAAAGCAATAGCATTTGCTATTGAAATTTCAGGAGGTCCGCCTTTTTCATTTGCAACTGAAGAAATAAAATCACCGCTATTCGTAAAAATATGAATAAATCCTCTAGATTTATCCATTATATAAACACGATTTTTATAGTCTACAGCAATACCAGCTACAGCAAAAAATTTTCCAACAACATCACCTGTTCCGCCAAATTTATGCAATATTCTGCCTTTAACATCAAATATATAAATAATTTGACTAAAGCCATCTGTTAGAAAAACATGATCATTGCTTGTCACTCCAAGCCATACTGGATCGCCAAAATTATATTTTTCCCCAGTTTCAAGAACTATTTTCTTGATAGTAAACTTGTATTTACCTTCGCTATCATATATTACCAGTCCTCCCTCGGCAAATTTATTTATACTGACAAAAATATCACCAAAGGAATTTGTAACAACATCCCATCCATTTGCGGGGATATCGATTTTTAATAAAAAATTTCCTTGAGAATCATAGATGAAAACTTTGTTATTTCCCTGCGATACTACGAATATTTTTCCTGATGGATCTACCCATAACCCTCTAATATCTTTTAAAACAACATTTTCTTCCTTGCTCTCTCCAAACTCAAAAATAAATTTTCCATCAGTATCATATGCCTGTATTTTTCGTGTTTTATTATTTGGTACATAGATAGTATCTGTATTTAAATCAATTGCAATATCATATGCACCTCTAAAAGGTTTTTTCGGATCTTTAATAGTTAATATTTTTTTTGTTCTACGCGTAGGAAAATCTGTTGAATGAACCGGGGAGATAATAGATAAAAGTATACATAAAAGTAAAAATAATTTATGTATGTCACGCAGTTTAAAGCGATTCATAAATATACCTTTCCATAATATTTTTTAAGGGATCATTAATGCGTGATGTAAATTAATATTATACATTTATAATACCATAAATAAAAAATAACTGTCAAGTCGAATAATCTACGAAAATATACAAAAATATACAATTTAACTTTTTTGTAGTTTCAATTCGTTATAGAATTCTGGAAATGGAAATGGATTAAAGAAATTTATTCATATAAATTTTTCTTTATTTATTTATGAATTTATGATAAATTTAAATAAAATAATAAATGTTGGAGATAATTATGAAAGCAATGGTAATGGCTGCTGGAGTTGGTTCACGGTTACGTCCTCTTACATGTAAAACCTCAAAACCAATGGTTCCTATTATTAATAAACCTGTAATGGAGCATGTGATTAATCTTTTAAAAAAATATAATATCACAGAAATAATGGTTAACCTTCATCATTTTCCCGAAAGTATAAGAGAATATTTTGGCGACGGGAATAAATTCGGAGTTAATATTTATTATTCATTTGAAGAAAAATTATTGGGTACAGCAGGAGGGGTGAAAAAAGTTGAATATTTTTTTGATGATACATTTTTAGTATTAAGCGGAGATGGACTAAGCGATGTAAATCTTCTTGAAGCAGTTAAATTTCATAAATCAAAAAAATCTCTTGCTACATTAGTTTTAAAAGAAGTGGATTTCCCGCTGGAATACGGTGTTGTTATTGTTAATGATGAAGGACGCATTACCCGTTTTCTTGAAAAACCAAGCTGGGGAGAAGTATTCAGCAATACTGCAAATACTGGGATTTATATTTTTGAACCTGATATATTCAAAGAAATACCTTATGGAGAAGAATATGATTTTGGAAGTGTTCTTTTTCCCAAATTATTAAAAGAAAACAAACCTCTTTATGGCTATTTAACCTCTGATTACTGGTGCGATATAGGAGACCTGCCTGAGTACCGTCAGACACATTATGATATTTTACAGAAGAAAGTCAACATTACATTCCCGGATAAAAAAATTGCAGATGATATCTGGATAGGTGAAGGCACTAAAATTAATCCAAAAGCTAAAATTATCGGGCCTGTAATCATAGGAAAAAATTGCACTATTGAAGAAGATGTGGAAATATCAGAATATACTTCAATCGGTAATAATGTTAATATTTGCAAAAATACAAGTATTAAAAGAAGTATTATCTGGGACAATAGTTATATAAGTGAACATAATGAATTAAGAGGCTGTATAATCGGAAAAAATTGCTTTTTGGAATCGGGTGTTACCATATATGAAGGCGCTGTAGCCGGAGATAATTCTACAATAGGAGAAAAAGCTGTTATTAAATCTGATGTGAAAATCTGGCCTGATAAAATTATTGAAACAGGTGTAACACTTTCAACAAGCTTAATATGGCAGGAAAAATGGCGTAAAAATCTATTTGGTTCTTATGGTGTATTTGGAAGGGCGAATATTGAAATTACTCCTGAGTTTGCCGCTAAGCTTGGAACAGCTTATGGAACAAGTCTTGGCAAAGAATCTTCGGTAATTATAAGCTGTTACAATGATAAAATGTGCAAGATGTTTAAAAGAGTAATGGAGGGAGGGTTATTATCATCCGGAATAAATATTTATGATGCAGAAAACACCCCTTCTTTTTTGAATCAGTTCGCTATACGCAATCAGGGTATTTCAGGCGGCATATATATTAATAAAGATATTTATGATTCTAATTTCATATCAATAGAATTTTTCAGTTCACAGGGATTGAATATTGATAAAAATCTTGAAAAAAAAATAGAAAAAACTTTTTACAGAGAAGAATTTGTCAGAGCATTGCCTTCGGAATTCGGGAAAATAATTACCTGTGAAAATTTTGAAGATACTTATAAAGAAAAATTATCCAAATTTATGGATAAAGAAAAATTTAAAACAGGTGATTTTAAAGTTGTCTTAACTTATGTAAATGGAGAATTTCCATTAACCAAAATAAATCTGACAAAATTAATTGAGGATACTGGATGCAAAGTAATTACTTTAGAAAATAAGGAAGATTTAACAAAAATAGTATTCAAAGAGAAAGCTAATTTAGGGATAAAAATAGATACTCAGGCAGAATCATTTTGTATAATAGACGAAAAAGGCAAAGAAATAGATAATGAACAAATGCTTATTTTAATGATTTTGCTGAATCTAAAAAATTCTCAAGGAGGAAATATCGCTGTTCCTGTAAATATTTCTCGGAAAGTTGAAGAACTTGTTATAAAGTATAGCAGAAAGCTATTCTGGACTAAAATGCAGGAAAGATTTTTAATGAAAACATGTGTAGAAAATGATGTTATTCTAGCAGGTATGGGCGATGGAAGATATATTTTTACACGATATCAGCCTGTATTTGATCCAATAGTTTCAATTTTAAAATTAATAGAATTTATATCTCTTGAAAAAGGAGGTCTTTCCTCACTTTTAAAACAAATTCCAGAATAAAAAATAAAAAAGGATAATATAAGTTGTCCATGGGAATATAAAGGCAGGATTTTACAGGATATAATTGAGGAATATAATGATTATAATCTTGAACTTATCGATGGTGTCAAAATAAATCTAAGTCCTTCAGAATGGATATTGATACTGCAGGACACGGAAAAACCGTTTTTGCATCTATGGGTTGAAGGAAATTCGATTGACCGCACCAATGAAATGATTTTAAGATATAAAGAAAAAATACTAAATATAATTAATTGAAGAACACTGTGATAGAGCCACAGGGTACCTTCTGTCTCTGATAGGAATTATTGATTATTTATATTTGTGCCAATTCATTGGCTCTTCCAGATAAAAAATAAATATGTAATTTGATTTTTTGATAGAGCTATGTTATCTTTTATAAAAAAAGGAGGAATTAATTATGAAACAGAATCGCTTATATTTAATTTTATGTTTAATTTTAATTGTATGTATTAGTGGTATTTTTGCTGTTGCCTGCGGAGGTAAAAGAAAATCAGAAGAAGTAAGCGGAACAACTGCAGATAAGACTGCTGTTACTGAAATCAATAGCGCTTACAATCTTATATCAAACAATAATATTCTGCCTGCATTTATGCAAAATAAAGCAATAGATAGCACTATGAACGCCTCTTCCACACTTCCAGCACCTGCGCAATTAGAAGCAGATAATGCCAGCGCTGAATATGAAGATGCTATAACCAGTATTAATACCGCAGTTAATCTTATTGGCGCGGCACGAGTACACAATGCTAGTTCGGATTCAAATGTTGGGTTGAAAGTATTTAGTAATTTCTTCTGTGGTTTCCTTTATACAGTTGATGCTGCATCACACCTTATTAAATCTCCATTAGGCGTAAAAGTTATTAATTTAGTAAATGGAGCATATACATTAAATTTACCTAAAACAGATAATAATGGAGATGGAACAATAGATATTCGAGATTTAAACGGAGCAGGTGGATCTGATTCGTTCAGTGATATTGAAAAATCCTCTCAAGCTATAGTGGATGCAATTTATCTTTTAACTGGAAGAGAATATAAAATTGAAAAAACCATTGCTGACTGGGAAGGGGATGGGGTTGATCGTACTTTATCAGTAGTTGTAAATCCTGCTTTGGTTACTAAATTTCAAAACACCGATTCGCATGTAGATACATTTGGCGGAAAAACTTTTCAACATTATCATGCTGACTCAAATAGTAATCCTGCGCATGACAGAACCGCGCATCAAGGTCCGCATAATGCCATTCATCATTTTGCCCGCACAATTGAATTTGGCGGTTTCCCAGATATGTCTAAGGAAATAACAAAAGTAAAAGATTTTATAAAAAACTTTGATAGCAGTCTTTCAGGGCAGGCAGAAGGTTATGGATTTAGTAAAGAGGAGCACATATTTATCCAACAGGAGGAAAAATAAATATGATAAATAAAAAAATGATTTTGTTATATTTGTCATCTGCAATAATATTACTTTTTACTCTAAATATATTTGCAGAAGAAAATATATTTTATCATGGTATGAGACCAATGGTAATGGGAGGAGCTTTTGTAGCAGTAGGTGATGATTATAATTCACGTAATTGGAATCCGGCAAGTCTTGCAACTCAGGAATCATGGGATATAACTTTAGAAGATATTCCCAGAGTATCGAAAGACATTTCTGATGAACTTATTGATGCATCTCAGGGAAAAGGACTAATTAATGACTCTCAGAAAGCTTTTGATAAGGTACAAACAGATAGTCAGGGATTAATAGATACAGTTGACAAAATTCAAGCAAAAAAATTAGAAGGCGGGAATGAACTTTATTTAGGTTTTTCTATCCGTCCATGGAAATTTGCATTTGGAGTTTCATCCAACATTTTTTTCCGTACTTATATAATAAAAAGCCCTTTAAGTGAACTTTCCTTTTTAAAGCTATATAACTGGATTGATAATAAAGTGGTGTATAATGCAACTGCAGATCTTGTCCCTCAAATAAGCAAAGCATATACTATTAAAGAATTAATTCCTGTGCCAAATTTTTTAAGCGAGGGAGATACTGCTGACCGCGATCTTAATATTGGTTTTAATTTTAAGCTTTTGCAAAGAATAAGATATAGCAATGAAGATAATCCGTTTGCTTTTACTGATTTAATTAGTGAAGAAAAGAGAAAAGCAGCATCAGCAGATTTACCTAGTGATTTTAACAAAATTCCTGTTGGAACGGGTTTCGGTATGGATGTTGGAACAATAGTTAAATTAAATGATTATCTGAATTTTGGTTTAAATGTTCAGGATATTGGTTTATCAAAAATAAAATATGAAACAGGTAAAGACTTTACAAGTAAAGATGAAGAATTTCCAACAAATGTCAGACTTGGCGCTGCTTTAAAACCACTAAGATTAATGGGTTATAAAAAAACTAAAGCTATAGATATGACTTTATCCGCTGATTTAGATAATTTAAACGGCAAGGTTCGCGACAATAAAGATTTTGTTGATAAAACTCATGTCGGATTTGAAACCAAATTTTCTCTCTGGAGAGATTTCCTGGGATTGGGATTAAGAGTAGGCGCTAATCAAGGATTCCCATCTTATGGTATAACTGTAAACGGATTATGGTTCTTTAGTTTACAGGCTTCAATGTATGGTACTGATGTTACTGATTATGTTAATGCAAGCGCTTCAGTTGTGTTTTAATTAAATAAGGAAGTATTGCAAATAAAGGGCAGATCTTTTTTAAAGGGTCTGCCTTTTTTTATTTGACTTTTTTTATTAAAGAAAATAATGTAGTAATATATTCAAGTTGACTGACTTTCTATAGCATAAAATTAAATATTAAATATAAAAAATCAAAATTAATGTGTCACTTCGTGACATTATTATGTTTTAAATCAATAAATGTCCGCAGGACACTACAATTTTGCATTTTAAATTTTGAATTTTGAATTTATCTCCATAAAAACTCAGTCAACTTGAGTAATATAAAGCGGATGATAATGAATTAGAGCAATTAAAAATGCTGGCAGAATCTATTCGTATTA
>CAYWFU010000056.1:0-3769 GCA_964457585.1 uncultured bacterium
CTGTTATTATATAGTATTATCGGCTTTCATAGCTACTTTTTAATATCGTTTTTTTAAAAAATTCCAAAATTGATTTGACCCAGTCTGTCTGCCGCAGGGTTCTTCATTTAATTTAACCTTATGGTGCTGTTGGCCATGGAGCAGCAAGGTTTACTGTACTAATACCAGTTATTAGAATACCTGTAGATAAAGATCCGATATCTAAAGTATATTTATATAAAACATTGTTATTGCGAATAGCAAACACTTCATTTTGATCCTGTGGATTAAATTCTACACCTACACCTACACCAGAAACACCCAACGGTCCTACATTTGTAGCAAGTCCAGGAGAGACTTTAACAGAATACCAGTTTGCTTCAAAGCGATAAGCTCCAAAAACAAATTTTGTTGGATTTAACACAGTTGTATTAGAAGTATTCAGGTTATGTTCAGTTTTAATTCCAGTTGTCAAATTAGTAATTCTCAATCTCAAATTTGTTGGGCTCCAATATGCAACTAAATTATATTTACCAGGAGTAATAACTGTTCCTGCTGCAAGAATAGAATTAACAGTCGTACCATTAATTATCTTTCTCACACCCTGAGTATAACCGCTTGATCCATATGTATTGTCTGTGACGATAAAAGTATAGTAATTATTATCATCCTGTTTTAATCTTAAGTACATTCGGCTTTGTCCTTCACCATTTGTTTTAATTTCAAAATCAATTGTTGCCTGTCCGGATGAAGGAATGGGCATATCTTTCTCTGCATTAATATTAGCTGGTATCCAGCAGCATAAGTTCCCATTATAGATACCATCCATAAAAACATAACCAGAATTATTTCCAGTACTAACATAGGCATATCCTGTTCCTGGCCAATAATCAGGATTTTCGTTTCTAACCCAGGTATAATTACCTGTAGTGTTAGTTGAGAAATCATCAAAAAAAACAGGTGTTAATGTTTTACTAACTTTAAAAAGCATATCAAGATTATTTCCTGAAAGACCATAAAGTTCATTTGCATTAAATTCGACTCCCATACCATTGTGGTCTATATCTATACCCAAGGAACCAATTACTGTTACAGCACTCGTTGTCGTATTTATTGAGAGCAACTCATCTGTTACTCCATATGAGCCATAAAGATTCCCTATACTATCAAAAGCAAGACCACCTACAAATAAATATGGTGTTGGACTACCGATTTTAGTTATTTGACCTGTTGCAGTATCAACTTTATAGAGCTGTCCAATCCCCTGATCCCAACCATAGAGATCATCATTTTTATTGATAGCTAATATAATATACTATGTTTCGATTATTTGCAATAAGAACTTAAATAATTTCTGGTTAAATTTTTACTTGACTTAATAAAAACTTGTAACTATTACTACAGCGCTATAGTGAGGTAGTGCGACAGAGCGACAGCCTGCAGTATGAGATGACTAGAACCGACAATAGACACAGGCTAACTTACATAAAACTGTCGTACTATCGCATTGTAATTGAATTAAACATTTCAAACAACGTCACCTATTGTTTCCTTATACAATAAATATTTCCCAAGAAAAATCGCATCAAGATCTGTTGTGAAAAAAAGATGTATTGCTTCTTCTGGAGTATTAACGATTGGTTCAGAAAAAGTATTCAAAGAAGTATTTAAAACAATAGGTATGCCTGTTAAATTCTCAAACTCACTTATAAGAATATAAAAAGATTTGCTAATATCAGATTCTACCACCTGTACTCGTGCAGTTCCATCGATATGAATAACATTTTTAATTCTATTTTTATATTCAGGATTTACTTTTGCACAAAATGACATGTAAGGGGAATAAGGCGTATCCTTAAAAAATAAATTATATTTTTCTTTTAATATTGCAGGAGCATATGGCCTGAATTCAGCTCGTTTTTTTATTCCCTGATCCAATCTTTTTTTAACATTATCGCCATTGGGATGAGCTAAAATACTTCTGTTCCCAAGAGCTCTGGGCCCAAATTCCATGCGTTCTTGAAACCATCCAATAATTTTATTTTGAGCTAATAATTCAGCAGCTTTTTTTTCTTTATTTTCACAGGAAATAAATTTGATTTTCACATTTTTAAGTATTTTTTCTATTTTCACATCCTTATATGATGCTCCTAAAAAAACTTTTTCCCTATATGTTTGACGCAGTAATCCAAGAATATTATGTTTTAGATAAAGAGCTGAACCCAGAGAGTTGCCATCATCGCCGGGATAAGGCGGGACAAAGATGTTTTTAAAAGGTGTATTTTTTTGCATAATACCATTCATTGCGCAATTAAGAGCTACTCCGCCGGCTAGACATAAATTTTTTTCACCTGATAATTCGTATAACTCATGAGCTAATTGACAGGCAATATCTTCAATGATTTTTTGCAGGCTGCATGCTATATTTTTGTGATGCTCATTTATAGGCTCATCAGGAAGTCTAACAGCTCCAAATTTATTAATGAACTTGCTGGAAATACGAAATTGGCGTTCCATAAAATATGAAAAAAATGTAAGGTCTATTTCCAATTCTTTTTTAGAATCAAATTTTACTATTTTTTTTAGTTCAGAGTAATATATCGGCTTACCCCATGCGGCTAAGCCCATTACCTTACCTTCATCACCATTAGGAGTAAAGCCCAGATATTGAGTGAATGCGGCATAAATTGAGCCTAGAGAATGAGGGAAATAAAATCTTTTAACAGGTTTTATCCGGTTATTTTGTCCTATGGCAAAAAGAATGGATGTTTCTTCTCCATATCCATCCATTGTTAAAATTGCTGCATTTTTAAATTCCGAAATATAAAAAGATGCTGCAGCATGAGAAAGATGATGATCAAGATAATAAATTTTTATTGGTTTATTACTATTTTCTAACATAAATTCCTGCATTACATAAGCAACTTTTGAATTTATATTTTGTTGTTTTTTTAGTTCTTTTAATAAATGAAAAGGAATATGAATTAATAGCTCAGCATAATTTCTATAATTTGTTCCAGTTAAAGTATTGAGATGCTCAATATTGATGCCGGGGTTCCATGATATTGCAATTGCGTCAATATCAGTTAATTTTTTACCTTTTGATTCAAGACAGGAATGTATGCTTTGCAAAGGAAAAGTACGGGCATGTTTAATACGATTAAATCTTTCTTCAGAAGATGCAAAAATAATATTTTTATCATCAATAAGACATGCTGAAGCATCTATTGACGGATTAATACCTAAAATGTACATAATAACCCCTTTCATCTGTTTTTATTGCGAGGGTATGATAACCACTGGGAGCTAGCTATAGCAGAATAATCCGTACCAATCAGAGTTGGTGTATTTTTGTCAGATGTAGTCCCATCACCTAACTGGCCATTACCATTATCTCCCCAGGCATAAAGCGAACCATCTGTTTTTATTGCTAGGGTATAAAAACCACCAGCAGCTATAGTAGAATAACCTGTACCAATCAGAGTTGGTGTATTTTTGTTACCTGTAGTCCCATCCCCTAACTGGCCATAATTATTCCTTCCCCAAGTATAAAGCGAATTATCTGTTTTTAATGCTATGGTATGAAACCCACCAGCAGCTATAGCAGAATAACCTGTGCCAATCAGAGTTGGTGTTTTTTTGTTACCTGTAGTCCCATCCCCTGACTGTCCATAATTATTCCTTCCCCAAGTATAAAGCGAACCATCTGTTTTTATTGCTATGGTATGAAACCCACCAGCAGCTATAGCAGAATAATCCGTACCAATCAGAGTTGGTGTATTTTTGTCAG
>CAYWFU010000056.1:3869-19622 GCA_964457585.1 uncultured bacterium
CTGTTGTAATAGTAGATACATCCATATTCTCACTGAATGTTGCTGTAATTATAGTATTCACAGCAACATCAGAAGCATTATTTGCAGGATTTGTGGATAATACTGTCGGTGGCGCTTGCCCTGTAGTAAAACTCCAAGTAAAAATATTTGCCATAGCATTTCCAGCACTGTCTTTAATATCTGTTGTAATTATTGCAGTATATTGTGTTGAATAAGCAAGAGTGCTGGATGGTATAAAAGTTGCTGTTGTATCGGTATATGTTACAGTACCACTAATATTGTTTTCACCAGTTGTTACTGTAAAAGTGGCTGTTGTAATAGTAGATACATTCATATTCTCACTGAATGTTGCTGTAATTGCAGTATTCACAGCAATATCGGAAGCGCTATTTGCAGGATTTGTGGATGATACTGTCGGTGGTGTAGTGTCCAACGCTTGCTCTGTAGTAAAACTCCAAGTAAAAGTATTTGTTATAGCATTTCCAGCACTGTCTTTAATATCTGTAGTAATTGTTGCTATATATTGCGTTGAATAAGCTAATTCACTTGCCGGTGTAAAAGTTGCTGTTGTGCCGTTATATATAACTGTACCTGTTACTGGTGACTGGCTACTGGTGATAAGGAAACTTGCTGTTGTAATAGTTGATACATCCATATTTTCACTGAACGTAGCTATAATTGCAGTATTCACAGCAACATCAGAAGAGTTATTTTCAGGATTTGTGGATGATACTGTCGGTGGTGTAGTATCAAGAGTTGAACCTGTTGAGGACTTATTCCTGTTTTTTCCGCCTCCGCCACAGGATAAAGCAAATAAAAATAAAAGTATCAAACATACAATAAAAAAGAATTTTCTACATTTTAATAACATATTCATACTTTCTTCTTGGTTTTTGAATTGGGCTGCCTTCAGCAGTAACTTTAGTACTACAGCGCTATAGTGAGGTAGTGCGACAGAGCGACAGCCTACAGTATGAGATGACCAGAACCGACAATAGACATAGGCTAACTTACATAAAACTGTCGTACTATCGTACTGTAGCGCTGTAGTATTAGGTACAATTGTACAAAACGCAAAGGCACAAAGTTTGTGAAAGAAAACCAAAAAACTTTATACTTCTATGTGCTTCATAATTCATATACTTCAAGCTAAAAAATGTGTCAACTTCAATTATTAACAACCTTTTTTCTTTTTGAGGATGTTGAAATATTTAATTCTTCCCTGTATTTAGTAACTGTGCGGCGTGCGATATTTAGGCTATCATTTTTTAGAAGCTCAACTATTTTTTGATCAGACAAAGGTTTTTCCTTATTTTCATTATCAATTATTGTTTTAATTTTATCTTTTATTCTTGCAACAGAAATATCCTCACCATAAGCGTTTTCCATCCCGCGCACGAAAAAATATTTAAGTTCAAATATTCCTATTGGTGTTTGAGCATATTTATTTGTTGTTACGCGGCTGATTGTGGATTCATGCATATTTACCTGCGATGCAATATCGGAAAGAGCCATTGGTTTTAAAAATAGTATTCCATTATCAAGAAAATCTTTTTGATATTCAACAATTTTTGTTGCAACCTCAAATAATGTTGATTTACGCTGGTCAATACTATGCAGCAGCCAGGAAGCTGATGATAATTTCTGCTTAAGATATTTTTTCACTTCAGGATCTTTCGATTTCTGTAAAAGTTTTTTGTAAGCATAATTTATTCTAAGTTTAGGTAAATAATCATTATTTATTTTCACTATATATTTATCATCTTCTTTCTCAATTGTAACGTCAGGGATTATTTGTTTATTGTTTTCAGTTGAATATTGACGTCCAGGATATGGTTCCAATGAACTGATTATTTCAAAATATTTTTGCACTGCTTCAATATTAACTCCCAGTGCATCTGATATTTCCTGAAAACGGCGATGTCCAATATCCTCAAGATGAAGTTCTATGACTTTATGTAAAATTTTATCCATTGGGTATAATTCTCTTGCCTGTATCAGCAGGCACTCTGCCATATTTCTCGCTCCAATACCTATTGGATCAAATTTTTGAATTATTTTTAATACTTTTTCAACATTCTGTTCGGAAATATTCAAAGTTTGAGCTAATTCATTAATATCTCCAATAAAATAACCCCTTTTATCCAGATTGCCAATAATCAATTCTCCAACCTTAAATTCATGATAAGGAAGCTTATTAGTTCCAAGCTGCCAGAGAAGATGTTCAGAAAGAGATTGTTTATGCACTGTAAAATCTTCATAATTGATATCTTCCTTTGTTTCTTTTCCGCTATATTTATAATTATAATCATCTTCTAAATAATCCTTCCAGGCTAATTCATCAGAATCATTTTTTTGTTTTTCAGTTTTTAAATGATTTTCTTCGATTTCTTCCAGAGAAATATTTTGAGGAAGATCATCAATTTCCTCAAGTAAAGGATTTACAACAATCTCCTGTTCAATTTTTTGTACCAGTTCCAGATTAGAAAGCATCAGCAAATCAATTGCCTGACGCAGCATTTGATTCATTACTAATCTGGTTTCTAAATTTTGTTTTAAATATTGCTGCATAAAAAACCTTTCTAAAACAATAGTTCCTGGAGCGGAATTGATTTAGCTGATTGCTGATAGCTGAACGCTTACTTTTCTATAAACTAAAATTTTCTCCAAGATATATTTTTTTAACTTGAGCGTTGCCGGCGACTTCAGTTGCTGTACCGGATGCTAAAATTTCACCGTTATTAATAATATAAGAACGGTCTGTTATTTTCAATGTCTCACGGACATTATGATCTGTTATTAATATCCCGATTCCTCTTTTTTTTAAATGAGAAATAATTTCCTGAATATCAAGTATGGCAATAGGATCAATTCCTGCAAAAGGTTCATCAAGAAGAATAAATAACGGGTCTAAAGATAAAGTACGTGCAATTTCAACTCTGCGTCTTTCTCCTCCTGACAGCATAAAACCTTTGCTTTTAGCAAGTCTGGTAATATTAAATTCCTCTAATAAATTACTTATTTTTGCTTTGCGTTCCTTATAATTAAGTTTTGTATATTCAAGCACTATCATAATATTATCTTCAACAGACAATTTACGAAAAATTGATGACTCCTGAGGTAAATAACTTAAACCCAGTTTAGCACGTTTGTACATTGGGATTTTAAGTATATTTATGTTATCAATTTTTATTTCCCCCTGCTCAGGCTTGATCAATCCGACAATAGTATGAAATGTAGTTGTCTTCCCTGCTCCATTCGGGCCTAAAAGACCAATGACCTCACCCTGTTTTAAAAAAAAACTAATATTATTTACAACACGCCGTTTACTAAAAGACTTAACGATATTTTTAACTTCTAAAGTTTTTATATCATTTCCATTACCTTTTATATTCATTAATACCTCTTTATTCATATATGTACTAATATTCTCACGATGATTAACGATTGTCAAGATGTGCTATTATTGTATACTCAGCGAATTTATAACCTCGCTGAGTATAGGTCTTATTTCCTTTATAAGCTTAATTTTATTTCTACGTAAAATCTGCTGAATACTCTGCTGGATAATTAAAGGTAATGAACCAGAAATTAAATCCGGAATATTTTTCACATTAGCTTGAACCTTTAATAAAAAAATATTACTTATCTTTAATAGATTTTTTTCGATTATCAGCGGAATTGTTTCTGCAAAAATTTTTTCAAATCGCGCCTGCGCCTGCATTGAGCTAAAAAAAGATGCTTTTTTAACTTCATTATATGCATTTTTTAAAGAAATAGGAATATTAGCAAAAATAATTGTTATATTTTCTTTTATAATTTCAAAAATAACATCATAATTAATTAATTTCATAATTTCATTAAAAGCATCTAAATATTTTTTTGGTATTGATGAATCCTGTGAAAAATAACTATTATCAATCGCATCGCTCACTAATGAAGTAAGACTGCGAATTTTTATATTTTTATCATTTATTGAATTAAATTGCATTTCACAAAAATCACATGCTGTTACTAATATATCTATTTCTTTTTTGGAAATCATTGACATTAAGTTATTAATTATTTTATTGGAAATCTGAGAATCATAAACTTGCGGAATTATATTTCCACAGCACAATGCTTCCTCTCTATTTGAGGACATCTCCTTAAATTTTATTTCCGGTAATGACTGAAGTACTTTACGCGGGGCATCGTATAACTTAGAATGCCTTCCCAGATGACATGGATCGTGATACGTTAAATTAAATGGCATCGGATTATTAAATTTTATTTTTTTATTACTAATTAAATCTGCAATAATTTCTGTTATATGAAATATTTCTATATCCCATTTAAGTCCATGCTCTTGAGCAAAAGCCGGATAATATTTTTTAAATGCAGAATAACAACTGGGGCATGAAGTTATAATTTTTTTTATTTTTTTTTCATTAATTTTTTCTATATTTTTTCTAAAACTTTTTTCTGCGCTTTCTTTATGTCCCCAAAATAGCAATAATATTCCACAGCAATCCTCTTCTACGCCAAAGCTTGTAAAATTAAAATTTGCTTTATCAAATATTTTTTTTATATTTTGCATCTCAGACTGGCAAATAAAAGATGTGCATCCTGACCAGAATAAAATATCCAAATCAGCTTTATTTAACGGCATAATTGATGATCTTGCTTCCCTGCTGATTCCCCATATATTGCCTGTAGCTTCATTAGCATAAGTCATAAAATCTAAAGCAGGAAATCCATTAAAAATTTGTTTTTCAATAAGATATGACTTCATAATATTAAAACATTCGAATATCGGGATTTCCGTCTGACAGTGGAGTTCGCATCTTCCGCATGTAGTGCATATTGAAAAAATATCTGCTATTTCTTGATCGTACTTAATATTATTTTTCAATAATTGCTTTACCAGATACCATTTACCGCGCGGTGAATATTTTTCTTTATAAGCAGCTTTGAAAAGCGTACAGTCATTACGGCAAAATCCGCATTGAGCGCAAATAAATGCTTCATTAAATATTTTTTCAGGGAATTCTCCCTTCAATTTTATTTTATCTGACAGCATTGTACCGGCGAAATTACTTATTTTATTTCCAAGAATTGATGATGCTTTAATAGCTGTTTTTAAATGAGTAGAAGCATCATGCTCACCCTTCATAAGAATTACTTTACCGGGATTAAAAATATCATCAGGATCGTTTTTTATTTTAAATGCTTTAATCTCATTAATTCTATTTTCTCCCAATAAACTATGCGATTTATTATGAAAATACATTCCCAGATTATACGGTCTGCCGCCCAATTTTTCTGCCATCTCAATCATTTCAAGGGACTTTTTATTATGATTGGTAAATTCCGGATTACGTTCATCATCAAGAGCAAATCCAAGAGCAATTGCTTCTTTTTTTTCAACAATGCTCCCATGTATTGTCATATCAGGCATAACATTCGTAATTTTTTCGATAAACTCTTTTAATCTATCAATACTTATAACTATTTCACCTGAAATAAATGAAGGGCCGAGACGCTTAAATCTCATTGGATAAAAAAGCGATGCCAGATGAAAGGCTGCAGTATCATCACCGAGAATCTCTCCTCTATTTGCTAAAATAATTTTCTGCAGAGATTGCTCTATGAAATTTTTTTTATTTTCCTGATATATACATATTAAAATGAATTTATCTTCAGGATAAAATTTTTTTTCATGCGTTTTCTGTCTATATTTAACATATAATGGTAATTCATAACCTATATGCCATAATGGTAAATTCTGTTTATTAATGTCCTTAATGTTTTCTATTAAAGTATCAAAAGTTGGAAATGCTGAAATTATAAGCTTGTTTGGACTGGATTCTGTCAGTTTTAATGCGACCTGCGCAATAAATCCTGTTATACCTTCAAGCTCATATGCTAAAAAAATTTCATCTCCGGAAAGTGTTTTTATTTCAGATGATGGAGTAATTATTATAATGGATTTTATTGTTTTATGGAAAAACCCGTACTCATATCCGCCAAAACCTGTACCGCCTTCTGCTGTCCATCCGCCAACAGTTGACGCTAAGCCGCTTGACGGATAAGTCTCCAGCGCAAGCCCTTCTGCATTAAGTATTGTTTCCAGTTCTTTCCAGATAATACCGGGTTCAACAGTTACAATTTTATTTTTTTTATCCAGATTTACTATTTTGTTCATGCGGGTAAAATCAACAACTATTCCCCCTTGAATTGGAATTGCTCCTCCGTAACCGCTGGTCCCGGCACCGCGCGGCGTAAGATAAATTTTGTTATCTTGCGCAAATTTAATAAGATTTTGCAATTCTTCAATATTTAGCGGTTGTACAACAGCTTCAGGAATTTTAATAATCATTTTTTCAATTATAGAAGGGATGCTTGCCATATCATGGGAATAAAGCACTCTATCAATAAACTCAAAAGCAACGCGTTCTTTAAATATTTCTTCCAGCTCTTCTTTATGTTCTATGCTTAAGGTTTTAATCACGATTTCAATTCTTTCTTTGATATTTTGCCTGTTCCAGTTTTTGGCAGGTCAGATAGGGAATATCAAGTTCATTATATGTATAACGTTTTTTATTAAAAATAACTGCTAAATTATTAAAATTTTTTTTTATTGTTTCATCAAATAAATCAATTAGGGTCATGAGATGAGGGATCTCCATTATTAGATGGGTACTGTCAAAAATAAAATGAAAAAGCGGAGAAAAATATGAACCACAGAGATCACAGATTTTATTATTTAAAAGAAATCTTTGTGTTCTGTGGTTAACATTACTTAGGTAAAAGAGATAAAAAATGAGTATGCTTAAGTTGTTCTCTAAATTTAAGCCCAATACCCAAAGAACCCGGATTATGTTGAATTCTTAAAAGATCACTTGTAATATGCAAACTTTCTTTTTTATCCAATCCATGTTGTATATTTTTGTGTCTTGTTATATCCAGATATAGATTTAAAATATGTTTCTCTCTAAGTCCAAAGCTGAATAGAATTTTGAAATCATAAAGTTCGCTAACATCTGCATATTCAAGCCATGCCCCATTGCTGCTAATATTTCGAGTAAAAGCATTTGGAAAAATTATATCGTTTTCTTCTGTTTTAACAATTATTGCTGCAGGGAAACTTGCTGGAATGCGCGGACTGGTACGTCTGTCTTTATAAAAGTCTTTCGAAGAAGATGCTTCTTGCTCATACAATATAGCTTGAATAGCAGACTTTTCTTGACTATATATATTTAAACTTTTGTTTATTTTAGCATGATAAAAAAAGTTAAGAAGTCTGGTTGGGAATTGAACCAGATTTATCTGCATACCATTCTGAATAGCACTATCAATTATATCCAGAGCCAGTGAGTCCATAGTGTTTACCTGTTCCAGATTAATAACTATTTTATTCTTTTGCGCTTTATGCAAGGCTTCTAATTTATTATTAAAATTTTTTATATCATCACCTACAAGATCACCCTTAATCTTTAAAACTGTAACAATACTCTCTTCTCTCTCTTCAATTACCAAAATTTATACTCCTTTGATTACAAAGCAATGAGTGATGAGCAATGAGCAACGAGTTAAAAAAAATATTTAAACTCATTGCTCATTGCTTTTTTATACTACATATTATTGTTAAATACATTATCGGTTAAAAAAAATAATTCTTAATAACTTATTTTAATATATCTAATTTAATATTATGTTGATAATTAATGTTTCGATAATATATCATTTATATAATAAAAACAACAAAAAAATGCAAAAAATTATCCACAATTTTATCAACAAATGTTAATAAGCATAACACCTTGGTATATAAGGATTTTTTTTGATTAATCAATAAAAGCTAAAAAAAATGCTCAAAAATTTTCAATAGAAAAATGCTTGCAATTTTAGGATTTTTTATTAATCTCATTTTTCAAATTTTTTAATTATTAACAATTATACACAAATTACTAACAGATAATGGTATATAATTTGCTTTATGATTAATTTAAAAAAATATACGTCCGCTGTCTTCTTTAATATGGTTTATACCCATCTATATCCCAATAAAGAAAATTACTGTAAAAAACTGATTTTGCTTGACAAGTATAAATTATATAGTAAAATTTCAAACATTATTCAGATTGCCATTATGACGTAACCTTCTTGTATAGATAAAAAGTTAGGGAAAAAATGACATCAAAAGGAAAAAAAGTTTTAATTGGGACTATTATTATTTTTGGAGTTGTTGGGTATCTAACTTATAGCGGGATGAAAGATTCAATGGTGTATTATCTCACTGTAAAAGAATTTCTGGAAAATCAAGATAAGTATAAAAATGAAGGAGTCCGAATTTCCGGTGTTGTTCTTGACGGCTCTATTATTCGTGATGAGAGCAATGCGTTACATATAACATTTGAAATTATTGATGAAAAACAAAAACAAAAACAAATTAAAGTAGATTATACCGGTTTAATTCCTGATACCTTTAAACATGGTGTTACTGTAGTTGTGGAAGGTAAGTTATCTCCTGACCAGCAAATATTCAAAGCTACTGTCCTGCTTGCTAAATGTCCTTCCAAATATGAAGAGAAAAAGAAAAAATAGCACACTCAGTAAGGGTAAAAAATTTATTTGGATATATTAATATATATTATAGAAAGGTAAAATAAGCATGATAGATTTAGGTTTTTATTCTTTTATAGTAACGTTGATTTTAGCTGCATACATTATTATTGCAGTTTTCATAGGCAAAAAAAAAGAATCTTATATATTAATAGAAACAGCTCGCCGCAGTTTTCATGTTATTTGCTTTTTTATAACCATTTCTTCAATTGTTTTACTTCATGCATTAATCACCAGTAATTTTCAGGTAATATACGTAGCTAATTATACCAGCCATACCTTACCTATGTTTTATAAAGTCGCTGCTTTTTGGGCAGGACAGGAAGGCTCATTGCTTTTCTGGACATGGCTTTTAGCTTTAGGCGGATCCTTTGTTGCCTGGGATACAAAAAATGAATTTCTGGAAAAAAAATATATACCTTATGTCTATGCAGTTATTGCTTTTACAGATATATTTTTCTTAATCTTAATGATTTTTGTAACAAATCCTTTTACTCTATTAAATTTTACACCACCTGATGGCAGCGGATTAAATCCACTACTTCAGAATCTGGGAATGACATGGCATCCGCCAACGCTTTTTCTTGGTTATGCCGCCTATACAATTCCTTTCGCATATGCTACAGGCGCATTAATAAGCGGAGAATTAGACAATTCATGGGTGTACGATATTCGCAGATGGAATTTAATTTCATGGTGTTTTTTGACAGTTGGAATTGTTTTAGGAGCAGAATGGGCTTATGAAATACTCGGATGGGGTGGATATTGGGCATGGGATCCTGTAGAAAATTCCTCATTTATCCCATGGCTCAGCGGCAGTGCGTTTCTGCATGCAGTAATGATGCAGGAAAAACGTGGAATGCTTAAAATATGGAATTTAGTTCTTGCAATGATCACATTCAATCTTTGTATATTTGGAACATTTATAACCCGCACAGGAATTATTTCATCAGTGCATTCCTTCGGCAAATCAACACTTGGTCCATTTTTTACAGTATTTATGCTGATTGTTTTGTTTGGTTTTATTGCTCTTGTAATATGGCGAAAGGAAAAGCTCATAAGCGAACATGAAATAGAATCTTTTTTATCACGCGAAAGCATGTTCCTTTTTGCTATCGTACTTTTATCAATTATTTGTTTTGCGGTTTTCTGGGGAACGACTTTTCCTTTAATTTCAGAAATAGTTCAGGGTGTTCAGATTACAGTAGGACAGCCATTTTTCAATCAAATTACCATTCCTCAATTTTTAATTTTATTAGCACTAATGGGTATCTGTCCATTAATATCATGGCGTAAAGCAACTGGGCAAAATCTTAAAAAGAATTTTGTTATACCGGGTATTGTACTTGTTCTTACTTTAGCCGGATTATATATGTTTAAAATTTATTCCATCTTTCCGTTAATTGCTTTTTCATTATTTGCTTTTGTATTAAGTATTCTTTTAATTGAATTTTATCGCGGGACAAAAGCTTATCATGTTCAAACCAGTAAAAATTATTTGATTTCATTTTTTAAATCTATCTGGAGAAATAAGCGCAGATATGGCGGTTATGTTGTTCATCTGGGCATTATTCTTATTTATTTCGGGGTTACAGGTTCAAGCGCTTTTGTTAAAGAAAAAGAGATAAATTTAAGGATTGGGCAGAGTGTTAATTTAGGCCCATATAATTTGCAATATGATGATATAATATACAATAATACTCCTCATAAAGAAACAGTGGCAGCGCGAGTTTCTGTTAAAAGAAATGGTAAATTTTTAGTTACAATGCTCCCTGAAAAGGTTTTTTATCGAAATCGAGAGCAACCATCAACTGAAGTTGCTATTTTAAGCTCATTTGAACATGATTTATATATTATTCTGGGTGGATATGACAGGAATAGAATTGTATCTTTTAAATTTTTAATTAATCCATTAGTTTTATGGATGTGGATTGGGTGTATTATTATTGGCGTGGGAATTATTATAGCTATATGGCCGGAAACTAAAAAAAAGATTACAAAGGTTGATGGATAAAATAGGAGACTATATATTCAATGAAAACTAAAATTATTACCCCTTTAATTATTTTATATTCAATGATATTTCTATATTTCACCAGACCAATTTTTGCTGCTCCTGCAACACTGGAAGAAATGGTTCTTGAATTAAAATGTCCTGAAGATCAGGAAACTTTGGAACATCAGCATGGTTGTCAAATACATGCAAAAATGCTTAAAAGGCTCGAGATTTTAATTTTCGAAGGTAAAACTAAAGATGAAATTTTAGATATTTTTAATGATGAATTTGGACCTGGTTCGCTTGTTAATTTACGCAAAAAAGGATTCGGTTTACTAGCTTATCTTGTTCCTATTTTAGGATTAACATTAGCTCTGACGTTAATATCCGCATATATTGGCAAATGGATAAAAGTTACCAAAACTCAGGAGCAAATGAACAAAACAGATGTCAAATTAGAATCTAAAGAAGAAAAATACGAAAAGCAATTCGATGACGAATATAAAGCATTTAAAGGATAAGGCAGTGAGCAAAAATAACTTCCACATCTTGCTTGTCTTTTGCTCCGTCTTCTGCGTTGTGCTAAAGGTTACATAGCATTGCTATGCGCCCTTTAGCACGTCTTGAAGACGAAACAAAATCCTGCGCAATATGTGAAAGTTATTTTTGCTCACTGCCTAATGGGAGATAAAAATGGCAATTCCTATAACAATTTTTTTAAGTTTTATTAGTTTAGCTTATATTTTATATCCATTATATGCAAAGAAAGATAATGTAGAGCATAAATGGAATAAAATCAGTGATAATATATTAGAACTTAATGATCATAAATTAAGTATATTTTCTACTCTTAAAGATCTGGAGCTTGATTTAGCAATGAATAAAATTTCGAAGGAAGATTTTGATATTGCATGGGAAAAATACAAAAAAAATGCTATCAGCATAATAAAAAAAATTGATACTGCAAAATCAGTAAATAGTAAAAAGTAATTAAGGGCTTGCGAAAAAATAACTTAGTATTTTAGCACCCAGATTTGGGTTAGATTTGCCCGATTAGAAAGTGGCAAAAGCTGAGTAATAGTGAACTATTTCGATGTTTTTGCCACTTTCTAATCGGGCAAAGATAGCCTGAAGATGGGATGCTAAAATGCCAAGTTATTTTTTCGCAAGCCCTAAGGAAAAACATGTTATCCTGTGGAATCGTCGGATTACCCAATGTTGGGAAATCAACTTTATTTAATGCAATAACGAATTCTCGCGTACCTGCAGAGAACTATCCTTTTTGCACTATTGATCCAAACGTAGGTGTTGTCAGTGTTCCAGATAAACGGCTCAAAGCAATAAGCGATCTCATTGAACCGGAAAAAATCACACCAACAGTTATTGAATTTGTTGATATAGCCGGATTGGTAAAAGGCGCTTCATGCGGCGAAGGATTAGGCAACCAGTTTCTGTCTCATATTCGTTCTGTTGATGCAATTGCACATGTAGTTAGATGCTTTGAAGAAAAAGATATTATTCATACATGTGGTCCGGTTGATGCTCTGCGTGATGTGGAAATTATTAATACAGAACTTATGCTGGCTGATCTTTCTTCGCTTGATAAACGTTTATCTAAAATTGATAAAAAAGCTCGCTGCGGAGAAAAAGATGTTCAGGAAGAATTTAATGTTCTAATGAAAATTAAAGATGCATTAAATGCAGGCAAAACTGTGCACAGTTTAAAACTTTCTGTTCATGAAATGGAATCAATAAAGGAAGCTTTTTTTCTTACATCTAAACCTGTTATATTTGTTGCAAATGTGGGGGAAAAAGAAGTTGCTAATCCTGAAACAAATAAAGAATATTTGAAACTTCAGGAAAGAGCAAAAAAAGAAGAAACTGAAATTGTTGCAATCAGCGCAAAAATAGAATCTGAAATTTCCCAGCTTTCATCTGATGAAACGAAATTATTTTTAGAAACTATCGGGCTTGAAGAATCCGGTCTTGACAGATTTATAAGAAAAGCGTATCATCTATTGAATTTGGTTACATTTTTTACTGCCGGCAAACCTGAAGTTAAAGCATGGACTATTACACGTGGTACATATGCGCAGGAATCTGCCGGAAAAATACATAGTGATATTGCAAAAGGATTTATCCGTGCTGAAGTTGTAAGTTATAATGATTTTATCGAATGCAAATCAATTCAAACTGCAAAAACAAAAGGTTTAATGCGGCTTGAGGGAAAGGATTATATCGTTCAGGATGGTGATATAATATATTTTAGATTTAATGTTTAAATTTTAAATTATTTTTATCCCCTGCTCTACTATATAATATATTTAGGTAAATCCTAAACAAATAGCAGAGCCATAGTCCCTAACTATTACCCACAAGTCTAAAAATGCTTGTGGGAGTAAGTTTAAAGTTTCAAGTGTTTTATTGACGATTGAGCATTGAGCATTGACAATTGAGCATTATATTAATGCCGCCTAATGTTTTCAAAGGATTTAAACCTTAATTCTCAATTCTCAATGCTCAATAGTCAATTGTCAATACTACATTCTTTAGACTTGTGGGTAATAGTTAGAGCCATAGTCCGGAGGGAGGTGAACAAGTTTGAAAAAATACGAAACTATTTTTATTGTTAATCCAAATGTAAGCGCAGAAGAAATTGAAAATCATATCAAAAAAGTCAGTAATATTATCCAGGAAAATTGCGGAGAAATAGAAGTTATTGAACGCTGGGGATTACGACGCCTTGCCTATTTAGTAAAAAAATTCAATCGCGGCAGTTATATTTTCATGAAGATTAAATCTGACAATAAAATCCTTAATGAATTACAGCGCTATTATCTAATAAATGATACTATCATTAAATTTATTATTGTTCAGGAAAAAATTCATAGATTAAAAGGCAAAAAATCGAAAAAAGGAGTGTTACCGCCGGTAAAAATTGAAGTAGGCAGTGATATAATCACACATCCTGAGGATGAATTAGCTTAAAATTTTCTTTTCAATATTTTCTAAATAATTTTTATTAGGAGGAATACAATGGCTAGTTTAAATCGAGTAATGTTAATTGGTAATTTAACCAAGGACCCTGAATTGAGATATTCTCAAAATGGTTTAGCTATAGCTACGTTTTCAATTGCTGTTAATAATATTTATACTGCGCAAAATGGTGAACATAAAAAAGAAACCGATTTTATTCGAATAAAAGTTTTTGGCAAACAAGCTGAAAATTGCGCAAAATATCTTAATAAAGGCAGACCTGTTTTTGTTGAGGGACGACTTCATCCTTATTCATGGGAAACACCTGATGGGCAAAAAAAAAGTAGCTTTGATGTTATCGCAAATAATATTCAATTCTTAGGCGGCAGCAAGCCTGGTGAATCTAATGATGAGGCTGAAGGAGTGAATGCGAATATAACAGATACAAATACTCCTCTGTCTGATTCACAAATACAAAATGAGGAAGTTCCATTTTAATTATAGGAGATAACAATGAAAGGTAAATTTAAAAAACCATATATTACAGCAAAAATTTGCAAATTTTGTGTTAATAAATGGTTTATTGATTATAAGGATACAAATAGATTACGTGCTTTTATTAATGAACGAGGGAAAATCATTCCCAGACGTATATCCGGTAATTGCGCATGGCATCAAAGAGAATTAACTAAAGAAATTAAAAAAGCTAGAAATATAGCTTTATTGCCATTTACCAGTGAATGATTGCTTATTTATACAATTCTCCCCGCCTTAAAAGGCTTAACGTTACCCATAAACCCTAAAGGTGGATGAAATTGAAAATTGAGCATTGAGCATTGAGCATTGACAATTGAGAATTAAAAATATGCTTTTAAATAAAATTATTAAAAAAAGATATTAATGCTCAATGCTCAATTGTCAATAGGTATAGATCGTTAAGCCTTTTAAGGCAGGGAGAATTGATTTTTTTCAGGAGTAAAAATGGCTACATCTACAAAATCAATTGTTGAAGGATCTTTTTTAATATCAATTGCAATATTACTATATCTGCTGGGTATTTATAATGCTGCAATAGGAATTATAACAACATTATTCTGTCCTATCCCAATTGTTCTATTAGTAATCAGACATGACACAAAAATTATTTTTTGCGTTTTTATAGCTTCCATTTTGCTTTTGACAAGTTTAGCAGGAATATATGATGCTTTAACATTTATTTTACAATTTTTTATTACTGGTTATATTATGGGATATTATATTAAAAAGAATAGTTCCCCGGAAAAAATAATTGCCATAACCAGTATTGCTTATTTTTTCAGCACTTTGATTTTTACATTTATTTTATCCTATTTATTAAAAAAAGATTTAATTGGCCAGTTATTTAAAGATTTTGAATCAAGCATTAACTATGTTTTACGATTTCAGAAGGAAAAACTTGCAGGTGATTTTGAAAATTTAGATATAGATGCATTAAAAAATCAGTTAATCCAAATTTTCAAACGTGTATATCCCGCCTTTTTTATGTTTGCCGCGCTTTTAGGAGTAATTATTAATTATGAAATTGCCCGACAAATAATAAATAAATTGGGTTATTCAATAAAACAAATGACTATCGTAAATTTAAAACTTCCTGATAACTGGATATGGGGATTTATTTTAAGTTTTGCTTTTTCATTTGTAAAAATAGAAAATTTAATTGGTGTATCAAATTTAGCAACTATCTTAAACAATATTGCTCTAAATATTCTGATCTTATATTTATTTATTTATTTTTTCCAGGGAATATTTATTTGCATTTTGTATATGAAAAAATGGCAGTTTTCCAGATTCTTTTTAATTACCAACCTCATATTAATATTTTTAATGCCCTCAATATGGTTCATCCCTTTATTATTAGGTATATTTGATTTTTGGTTTAATTTTAGGACTAGAATAATGAAGAATGATGAAACAATAAAAAAAAATCCCCCATCAACAGAAATATAATAATAATTAGAACTTAGGCATGTCATTCCCGACATGTTTAATCGGGAATCCAGCACTTTTCTTTTCATGCTACTTCCAATATTAGTGGGATTTGGTAGCCGCAACCTTTAGGTTGTGTATTTTACGCAGGCTTTAGCCCAATGGCAGTAACTTAAGGAAAAATAAAAAAGTCCTCCTCATTAAATACC
>CAYWFU010000057.1:0-19175 GCA_964457585.1 uncultured bacterium
CCTTACCTATTTCTATTGCGGTTCTATATAAATCTTTTAATTTCACTTTGACCTCGCTAAACTAAGTATAATTATTATTTTATTTTTTCTAATTGTGGATAATGATAAAATAATATCTTATAAAAACCCGGTATCTTTTTATAAGACAATGCGAATAAATAACAATTTTTTATCTCTTTTTGAACTTTTCCTGAAAAATTAAATTTTATTAAGCTAATTAAAATCAAGATTATAATTGATAACCCTTTTAAAGCTCCAATTATCCCACCCATTAAATGGTCAAGCCATGAAACTAATAGAAGCATAGATAATGTATGCAAAAATTTACCAATTAAAACAAAAAAACAAAAAGTAATTAACCAGATAAGGGGAAAGGTTAAAATTATTGAATAGTTACTGGAGATATTAGCTTTTAAAGTTAACCAAAAAGCAAATTTTTCATAATAATTTATTGCGAGTATAAAACCAATTATAACACCAAATAAATTACAAATTGTTACAAAAAAACCTTTTATTATTCCCTTAACGATATTGTACGCAAAAATTAGAATAATTACAATATCTAACCAATTCATACGTAGTTCAACTACCCAGTCGTTGTTTTACTAATATATTTACCATATTAGAATCTGCTCGACCTTTAGTTTTGGGAATAATATCTTTCATAACCTTACCAAGATCTTTAAGTCCTGAGGCTTTTAATTCTAAAATCGCATTATCAATTAAGGACTTAAGTTCATCTTCACTCAAAGGCTCAGGCAGGTAACCCTGTATAATGGACAATTCCTCTGTCTCTTTTTTAACAAGGTCTTCCCTGCCACCTTTTTCAAACTGTGCAATTGATTCTTTTCTCTGCTTAATATTTAATGACAGAATATCAATTATATCTTTTTCTTCTACTGCTTTTCTGGTATCAACCTCTTTTTGTTTAACTTGAGATAATAGATAACGCAGGACAGACAATCTTTGTTTGTCGCCACTTTTCATGGCTATTTTCACATCTTCTGATAAGCGTTCTTTTGTTATCATATTTTGGAGATACCTTTAATATATTTATGTCTGACTATTTTTAACTTCTTTTTCACGAGCTTTTTGAGCCGCATGTAATTTTCGTTTTCGCCGTTCACTTGGCTTCTCATAAGCTTCTCTTTTACGCATTTCTAACATAATACCTGATTTTTCACATTTCTTCTTGAAACGCTTAAGAGCACTATCTAATGATTCATGGTTTTTTAATTTAACACCTAACATTCACATTTTGCACCCCCCACTTGTAACAAATTAAAAAAACAAATAGGTATGGTAAATTTTATATACTGCATAGTTTACCAACACCTACCTTTCTTTTTTTCAAAATTTAATTTATAATTATCCTATCATTTAATACCATATATAAAAATATATGTCAAGGTAAATTTTAAAATTTAAAAAAAATGAAGAACCCTGCTACGGAGAGCGCAGGGTGTCTTCTGTCTCTGATAGGAATATTTTATTATTTATATTGTGCCAATTCAACCCTACATTAAAAATGCAGGGTTGAATTGGCACTTCCAGATAAAACAAAATTTTTTAAATTGACAAAATTTATTTATTGTGCATATAATTATCATTTTACAAATTTTAGGAGGCTTTAATTCAGTGCCCCAATTAATTTCCGAAAATCATTTATCTAATATTAAGGAACAAGCGGATATTGTTGAGATAATTTCTGATTATATGCCTTTAAAACGTGCCGGAGTTAATTTTAGAGGATTATGTCCTTTTCATAATGAAAAAACACCTTCGTTTACTGTCAGTCCTGCAAAACAAATATTTCATTGTTTTGGGTGCGGAGAAGGCGGTAATGTATTTACTTTCATTATGAAATTTGAAAAAGTTACTTTTTTAGAAAGTGTAAAAATTATTGCCGGACGATTAGGAATAGATTGGCAGGAAAAAGTTACATTTCAAAATAACGATAATTCCCAAAAAAAAGCTTTATTGTATAAAGCAAATCAAATAGTGGCAGATTATTTCCATTTTGTGCTTATAAGCAGTAATGAAGGCAAAATCGCACGCTCATATTTAGAAAAAAGAAAAATTAGTTTAAATATGATTAATAAATTTCATCTTGGTTATGCACCGCATAATCTGGATGATTTACTAATGTGTTTAAAAAAGGAAAATATTGATGTTTCCATACTGGAGGAAACCGGTATATTTAATAAGGAAATTTCCGGTAAAAAAGGCGGACTATACTGCCGTTTTAAAGGCAGACTTATGTTCCCAATATTTGATATAGAAGGAAAAATTTCCGGAATGGGAGGAAGAATATTAACTGAAAATAGTGATTTGCCCAAATATATCAATTCTCCAGAATCCTTAATTTATCACAAGGGCTCAATGCTTTTTGGCTTGAATTTCGCAAAAGCAAATTGTCGCAATGCCGGATATCTTGTTTTGGTTGAAGGTTATTTGGATGCTATTCAACCACATCAATCCGGGGTGGAAAATGTAGTTGCCACTCTGGGAACATCTTTAACCGAATCACAGGCTAAACTTATTCGCAGAATAACCGATACTGTTATAATTATATATGATGCGGATGCTGCGGGAATTAAAGCTGCAGACAGAGGAATTGATATTTTATTTGAAAATGGATTAAATGTAAAAATCGGTGTTTTGCCCCCTGGAATGGACCCTGACAAGTTAGTTGCTCTTCAGGGTAAAGAGGCTTTGCTAAAATGTATCAATGAAGCTTTGGATTTATTTTCTTTTAAATTATTTTCAGCAGATAAAACTTTTAATAAAAAAAATTTTGATGGAAAAATAAAAATTACTGAACAGCTTTTACCATTGATAATAAAAGTTCCAAGCTTAATACAAAAGCAGGAATATATTAAAAAATTAGCTGAATTTCTTAATATTGAAGAAAATATTATTAAAGCTGAGTTGGAAAGAAAACTAAAAAAGGAATTAAAAAAACTAAAAAATGTTAATAATAAAAATGACATGGAAATAAAAAATAGCATCCCCTCATCAGAACATATGCTTTTGCATATTTTATTAAAAAATCCGGATATGTATAATCAGATATTTTCTGATTTATCTGTTGAAGAAATTTCAGATGAAAATATCCGAAAGATTTTTCTTTTTCTAAAAGAACATTCTGAACTGGGGGCAAAAGATATTTTTTCTTTTTTTCAGGATGATAATATATCACGCATGGTGAGTGCTTTGCTTTTAGAACCGGATATATTTAAAGAAAAAACAGAAGAAATCATTAGAGATTGTAAAAAAAAAATTAAACAAGATAGGAAAGATGAAAAAATTAAAGCATTACTTATTGATTTAAAAAAAGCTGAACAATTAAAAAATGAAAATCAAATAAAACAAATACTTTCTCAAATTAGTAAGCTAAAAAATGCTTAATTTATTTGGATATGCCATTATTAATCAGTATAGTTTTAGAATAACATATTCCTACAAGACTAAAGAAGATACTCCTGCGGTATTTCGGACTGTGCTTCATTATCTGTATGTTTGGAGAAAAAATGAAAAAAAAGGTAAAAATGAAGAAAAAGATAAAAATGAAAAAAAAGGCAAAAATTACAAATGTACCAAAAGACTTAATGGATACAATTGTTAAAACTGCAAAGGTAAAAGGATTTATAACTTATAAAGAGTTGAATGATTTACTTCCAAATGAAATTTTTCTGCCTGAACATATTGATGATATTCTGATAATGCTGAAGGATTTGAATCTCGACATAATATCTGAAAATGATATTAAAATTATGGAAGAATCAAAAATAGAAGTTGAAGAACCTATTATTGATTTAACAATACCCAAAGATGTAAAAGTTAATGATCCTGTGCGTATGTATTTACGTGAAATGGGAAGGGTTCCTCTTTTAACAAGAGAAACAGAAGTCAAGCTGGCTATGGAGATCGAGCGCGCAGAAAATAAAATTAAAGATGCGATAATAAATACGCCTTTTATGTTTAAAGAGATAACTGCCCTTGATTTACGGTTAAAAAAAGGAAATATAAAAATTGCTGAAATCGTGGATACTGATTTCAGAGAAGTACTTACTCCAATGGAGGAAAAAGAAGAATCTAATAAATTAAAAAAACAAACTATTGTTATAACAAATTTATATAATGAGCTTTTAAATTTAAATATACAGAAAAAAAGTCTGAAAAATCATGATCAATATATTCGTAAAACTAATGAACTTTATAATCAAATAAAAAAGATAAACTTTAATAAAAAAGAATTTGAAAAAATCATTGGAAAACTTAAGCATCTTTCACAGCGTTATGAAAAAAATAGGATTACTATAAGCCAGACGTATGCTTATCTCCATGCTTCTCCTGAAAAATTTAAAGAAATATTAAGTTCAATCAACAAAAAAAGCTCTTCTAAAAATAAAACTATAAAAATAAAAAATACAAGTTTTACTATACCCGAGCTTGAGGATATAAATAAAAGAATATTAAATTATCATAAAAAGATGAAAGCAGTTGAAATTGAAAGCGGAATGAATGGCGATATTTTAAGAGATCTTGTTCAAATGATTGAAAAGGAAGAAGTTGCAGCATATAATGCAAAAATGGCTTTAGTGGAGGCTAATTTAAGACTCGTTATTAGCATAGCTAAAAAATATATGAATCGCGGATTACCTTTTTTAGATTTAATTCAAGAGGGAAATATTGGTTTAATGAAAGCAGTTGAAAAATTTGAATATAGAAGAGGTTATAAATTCAGTACATACGCAACATGGTGGATAAGACAATCAATAACCCGTTCAATTGCTGACCAGGCACGAACTATACGTATTCCTGTTCATATGATTGAAACTATCAATAAACTCTCACGTATTTCAAGACAGCTTGTACAGGAATATGGCAGAGAGCCAACACCAGAAGAAATTGCAGAACGTATGAAGCTATCAATAGATAGAGTTCGAAAAATTCTTAAAATATCACAGGAGCCAATCTCATTAGAAACACCAATCGGGGAGGAAGAAGATAGTCATCTGGGTGATTTTATTGAGGATAAAGGTGCTATTTCACCTGCTAAGGCTGCCACATTCCTTATGCTGCAGGATCAAATTAAAAATGTTTTAGGTACTTTGACTGAGCGAGAAGAAAGTGTTCTCCGATTACGTTTTGGTATTGGAGATGGTTATCCTCGAACATTAGAAGAAGTTGGAACAACATTTAATGTTACACGTGAGCGTATAAGACAAATTGAAGTTAAGGCATTAAGAAAGCTTCGACATCCTACTAGAAGTAAAAAACTTAAGGGATTTTTAGAGGATTCTTGATAAATAATTAAGAACCCTGTGGCATGGCTCTGCCACAGGGTTCTTAATATTCTACTTTTTAACAAAATCCACTAAACGGAAAGAATGTTTTTCACTTGGACCTTTATGAATATCAGGATAGCGTGAAAAAATCCATCCTTTAAATGGCTCAGGTTTACCTTCTTGAGTAACTATTATCATTGCAGCAGGATTATTTAATTCTTTTGATCGTGACCCAAATCTTCCAGGACCCATCATAAAAAAATCAGGTATAAATTGCTCTACTTTAAGTTTCATATTTGTATTAGCAATTACGGTATAATCCCCTCCAATTTTCACAGTATAATCAGTTGTTTTATCGCTGCCAGTTTCAACAACCTGGATTTTTACTGCTTCCCATGCATCACCTGCATTAGGAACATTTTCAAATTCCTGTTGTTGATTGGCCTGTGAGGCAGGCGGCACTGCAGTTTTAGTTTCCTCAGTTTTAGTAGTACATCCAATTAAAATAAATGTAAATATTAATGAACCAAGGAGTAAAACTATAATTCTTTTCTTCATACCCTTTACACCTCCTTATTTTTTATCTAGACGTGCCAAAAATAATTGGCACAATATTAATAAAATATTCCCCTCAGAGAGAAAAAATACCCTGCAGTCTGATGCAGGGTATCTTTATAAGTTAATTAATATATATTATTTCGAGATTATATGTCAAGAGAAATATACTGATGAATGCACCAGAAGAGAAGATGTTTTTGAACTATTTTTTTATCTGGAAGTGCCAAGAATGCCCTGCATTTTAATACGGGGCATTCTTGGTACAATATAAATAATAAAATATTCCTATCAGAGACAGAAGATACCCTGTGTCTGCTGCAGGGTTCTTCATTTTAGCTTTTGATTTTTTATTTTTGGTTCATATAAAACAATCGCATCTTTTTTATTACGATATGGAAATTTTTTGCCAGTTTTATTATAGAGCATTTCTGCTATTTTTTCACGCAGCCATGGTTCATTTAGTATATCTGTCAGCATCTTTCTTAATTCAAATATTATTTGTTCATTCATGTTTAATTTTAATAATGCAAGTGCTGCATAATAACGTAACCATGAATCCCGTTCATTATTTAATGCTAATATGAAAAAATTTTTGTAATTCTCATCTGCAACATCTCCCAATAAATCAATTGCAAAAATTTTCGAAAGATAATCTGAACTGCGTGCTGCTTCAGGTAAAATTAAAATATCTATAGTTTCTTTTGTATGTACATTATAAGTACAAACAAATATTAAAATTAAAATAAAAAAAAATTTACGCATAAATCAACCTCTTCATTTTATTCTGAATTTTACTATACAATTATTCATTGTGTCAACAACATATATTGATTTTTTTGTATCAACAGCTATCTGTGAGGCTTTAATAATTTCACCTTTATGTGTACCATATCTACCAAAACTGCAGATTGGATTACTTTCTTCATCAAATACATATATTCGATCTTTATATATACCATAATAATTATTATCATTATCAACAATAATATTTACACATTCCCATAGAGGTACAGATTTCGTTGAAGTCACAATTGGTATACGTTTTACAATTTGTTCCTGATTATCTATAATTTTAATAATATATTTACGTTCAATATCTTTTTTAATCTGTGCGTCTAATTCCTTCAATTTCAGCCGAGTATCTTTTTCTCTCTTTAATAAATCGTATTTTTTATCCTTAACATCTGAATCCAAACTTTCTTGTTTTTTACGCAGATCATATTGCTGTACCCTGTAATCATAGTAATCCTGCTTTTTGCGCTTAAGATCTTCAAATCGAATATTCATATCATTCTGCGATATTGGATTAGTACTATTAATATTGCTTTTCCATAAATGTTCATAATAATCAACTAATTTTTTAAGCTCCCAATCCAGCTCCATCATTCTTTGTTCATTATCTTTATATTGTCTTTTATTATAATCAAAATCTCTATAATATGGACTGTCTCTTGTATCTAATTCTTCTCTTTCTTTTAATAATTCTTCTATTTCTTTTAAAAGATTTTCTTTTTCATATGAAAGATCTTCGTAAATATCTCGTCTTGTAATAAAATAAAACTGCTCCTTTTTATCTATAAAAATAAATTCTTCACCTGGTGTTATATCAATAGTATAGGCTAATTTTCCAACATTATTTAATTTTTTAATAATATTTTTTTCTCTTATAAAAATATTATTTTCATTATCAATTTTTATCGGAATTTGCTCCAATTCATTTTTATGTACCATTAATTTACCAGTAGTATCAAACTCAAATGATCCTTTTTGGTTTATTACATGCAAAATATTATTGTGATCTACAAAAACATCTCCTATTGTATTTGAAATGGTATAATCAAATTGATATACTGGAGCCATATTATCATAATATATATAACCTATTCTTTCTTCTTCATTTTCAGCATAAATAGAAAAAGAAATAAAGAATAAAAATGAAAAAAATAATTTTAAAATAAATGCCTTTTTTCTATTAAACATGATTACCCCTTTCCTGGATTTATAGTTAATGTCATGTAGAGACGCAAAATTTTGCGTCTCCACAGATTTATTTCGCATACGATACCAATCCAAGTAAATATTTAATATCTTTATCTTCCAGCAGATATCGCATTCCAGCGTAATATCTTTCGCGATTAATAAAATTATCAACTCCAAAAGTAAAATAAGCATTTTCAAACATATGAAACTCATTTGAAAATTTTAAACTTGGACGGGCTTTATCATTAAAATTATAAGCTGTCAATCCTGTTGATAATCTGTTATTAAATAATAAATAATTCGCCCCAACCCCGCCTGAAGATTCAACTACTCCAGCTCTAAGTACTAATTTATTAAAATAAGTCTGCCCGACTTCGACTGATATCTTATCCTTATCGCCAACATCATTTAGTTCAAGCTTATAATACTTTCCTTCCCTTGGTTCAATTTTAAAAACAAAAGAATTTTTGTAATCTTCTTTTATAATATCATTTTTATCTTTTGTATTTGGGAACCGATAATCCAGTTGATAACCCCAGAAGGTTCTAAGGTCAGTTACGCGTGAAATTACTTTTCGCGAATCAACTACCAGTTCATTCACATTTTTATATAATTCTTTATCATGAATCATTTGACCAAGCGTGCCTTCTCCTTTATTCACTTTTTCAGAAATTTCACGCAATGAAGTAAGTGTCATTCGTAATTCAGGAGTAATTGTTTTAGCTTCTTCTACAGCTTTATTAAGATTATCATACAATTTAGAATCATTAATTAATTTACCTAATGTACCGGGCCCTTTATCAATTTTTTCAGAAATTTCAACAAAAGTATTTGTCATCTGATTCAATTTCTGCGTGATTGATTCCATATTACTTAATACAATTGAAAGTTTTTTTTGATTCTCATCAGAAAAATTATTTATTGATTTTACTAATTTTAATAATTCATCGGCAAGAGCACCTGTTTTTTTATCAAGTGTTTGAGCAAGAGAATCGAGACTGCTCATAATATTATTTATTTTTCCCTTACTATCAACTGTAATATCTTTAAATTCTGATGAGGCAGAGCTGAAATTTGAAGTTGTTTTTTGAATATTTTTCTGGTTATCCTTAACCATTTTATGCAGATTTTCGATTATGCTGGCAACCATGGCTTGATTTTGTTTAAATAATTCATTTAATCCTTTAGTAGATTCAGCTAAATTTGTCATAATAATATCCATATTGGTTTGCGATTTTTCGCTGATTACCATATCAAGGGTTTTCTGTAATTTTACAGTAAGCGCTTTTGTATCTGACATGATTTCACCAACTCCAACAGGATCACTTCCTACTAGCGGCGGGTCTCCTTCTTCATAATAAGGAGCATCTTCCTTAACCATTTTAATATCAATATAACTTTCTCCAATTAAACCTTCTGAACTTATAAATATTTGACAATTATTTTTTATTTTTGTGTCCGGCAAATTTAATTCAATAATAACATGAACTTTATTATCTACAAGTTTTATTTCTTTTATAGAGCCAATTATAACGCCTGAAATCCTTGCATTAGCATCTTTTTTAAGATTTCCGACATAATTAAAAGCAATTGGAACTTTGGGACCTACACGTCTGAAAGGATTAAGTTTGCCTACTGAAAATGTCATGCTTAATAATATCAGCATTGCAATAAAAGACATTAATCCAACTTTAACTTCTGTCTTCATAAAAATCCTCTTATTTTGTAATGAAGAACCCTCTATATTAGTTAAATATTACTTCCAGTATTGCTTATTGTCAAACGATTTTTAATATTATCCCCTTGACAATAAATTGCTATTTTAGTATTTTTAGCAATATATTATTTCAAAATCAGATAAAGGAAACTATATATGTGTGGAATTATTGGTTATATTGGGCAAAAAGAAGCTGTTCCTATACTTATTGAAGGATTAAAAAAACTGGAATACCGTGGTTATGATTCTGCTGGTATAGCAATTATTAAAAATGATAAAATTATTATTCATAGGAATGAAGGTAAAATTAAAAATTTAGAAGAAAAAATCGGGCAAAAGAATCTTTTATCTTCTATTGGCATAGGGCATACACGCTGGGCAACACATGGTAAACCATCTGAGGAAAATGCGCATCCGCATGTTGATTGCAGCGGTGATATGGTTATAGTTCATAATGGTATAATTGAAAATTATCTTGAAATAAAAAAGCAGTTAATCAGTGAAGGACATATATTCAAATCTGAAACTGATACAGAGGTATTGGTACATTTAATCGAAAAATTCTACAATGAAATATCCAGTGATAAAATCAAAAAGCAAGATGATAATCTTAAAGAAAATAATAGTAAATTAGTAAAAGCTTTAAAACTTATGAATGATAAAATTCGAGGAGCCTATGCTTTAGGAATAATGAGTACTAAAGAACCTGATAAAATAATTGCAATAAAAAATAGAAGCCCTTTAATAGTTGGAGTTGGAGAAAAAGAATTTTTTATCGCCTCAGATATACCTGCAATTTTAAATTATACCCGAAAAGTTATTTATCTGGATGATGGGGAAGCCTGTATTCTTACAAAAAAGAACTTTTTAATATTTAATCTCATCTCAGGAAAAACTATAAACAAAAAAATAAATGAAATATCATGGGACCCAATACAGGCTGAAAAAGGCGGTTATCGTCATTTCATGCTGAAGGAAATATATGAACAGCCTCGAGTTATCGAAGATACCATGCGTGGAAGATTATTAGAAAAAGAAGGTGAAATTAATCTATCTGAGATTAATTTAAAAAAGGAACAACTGGAAAAAATAAAGAAGATATTTATTCTTGCCTGCGGTACGTCATATCATGCTGGTATGGTCGGTAAATATGTAATTGAGGAAAAACTGAGAATACCTGTTGAAGTTGATATTGCTTCAGAATTCAGATATAGAAATCCAATTCTTGATAAAAACACTCTTGTTCTTGCTATTTCTCAATCCGGAGAAACTGCTGATACTCTAGCTGCTGTCAACCTAGTTCGAGAAAAAGGCACTAAGGTTATTGCTATTTGCAATGTCGTTGGCTGTTCGCTGTCACGTGAAGCGGATGGTATTATATATACTCATGCTGGTCCGGAAATTGGTGTGGCATCTACAAAAGCCTTTACTTCTCAGCTTGTAGCATTATATATCTTTACTCTTTATTTGGGTAAAATATTAAAATTAATGGATTCATCCGAAATTGAAAAAATTGTCAGCGAATTAAGACAGATGCCGAAATATATTGAAGAAATTTTATCTGCAACTGAAAGCAGCATTAAAAAAGAATCCCGTAAATATTTTAATTATCTCAATTTTTTATATCTTGGCCGCGGGATAAACTATCCTATTGCATTAGAAGGAGCATTAAAATTAAAAGAAATTTCATATATTCATGCTGAAGGGTATCCTGCAGGTGAAATGAAGCATGGGCCAATTGCTTTAATTGATGATAAAATGCCGGTAGTTGTAATAGCACCTGAAGGAAAAATTATTGAAAAGATTATTGGCAATATTGAAGAGACAAAAGCTCGTGATGGGATTGTCATATCCATTACAACAAAAGGCAATAAAATTATTGAAGAGAAAAGCGATGTTGTGTTTACTATTCCTGATACACTTGAAATATTATATCCCCTGTTGACTATTATTCCTCTTCAGCTATTGGCTTACTATATTGCCATAAAACGCGGTTGCGATGTAGATCAACCTAGAAATCTGGCAAAAAGCGTAACGGTGGAATAGGGCATCAATACACCCCTGATGATCCAAATCCTTTACCGCGATTTGTATCAGTAAGTTCTGATGCCAGAATAAAACCAGCTTGCTCAACTCGTTGAATAAGCAGCTGGGCTATACGCATACCCTGTTCAACTATAAAAAGCATTTTACCATGATTATGAAGTAAAATACCTACATTTTCTCTATATTCACTATCAATTACTCCGGCAAGTGTATCAATTCCAAATTTAACAGCAAGTCCAGAACGAGGCCAAACCAGCCCGACATAACCTTGAGGTATTTCCAAAGCAATATCTGTTTTAATCAGAGAATATTCTCCCGGCTTTATTTCTTTTTTTTCTGCGCTAAACAAATCAGCTCCGGCATCCCACCTGTTTTTTCTTTCCGGCAGTTTCCCTCTATCTGAGAGTAGCTTTACATTTATATTTATTGACATATTTTATTTAATCCATTCACTTAATTGTTCCGCAACTCCATTACTGCTGCTTAATAGATGAAGATTGGAATGTTCATATAATAAATTATTTCCAGATTTATCGAGATTTTCATGATAGTATTTCCATCCCGAAATAGTTACAATTTCATTCCCGCGGGTTAAGTCTTTTTCTAAAACAAATTCATTTTCTATATATAAAAAAGTGGCACTTATTACACTTACCCAGATATCAGATTTTACCAGATGCCCGCCGCCAATATCTCCCGCAATTACATAATATCTGGTTTTTATTTTTTCTTTATTAAAATCTTTATTAATCTGATAAAATTTAGAACCTGTAATCAAGTCATGAATACCGGGAAAACTTTCAACTAAAGTTTCAGAAGTTTTAGGAAAAAGCGCTGAAGTAAATTCGGTAAAATTTCCGCCATTATTGGGTGTTCCAATCATAATTAGTTTATCAGCATTTTTATCAAGACCAAGCTGTTCAACCGCATATCGGGCAACAAGACCACCCATGCTATGCGCAATAATATCAAATTTCACATCTGGATTTGAAGTAATATTTTTTGCAAGCCATTCAGCATTATTTGTTATACTATCGCCGCTTGCATATTGATAAAAAATAATATTATTATATTGATTTAAATTATAAATAGTTTTATAAAGTTCTTTCATGTTAAGCGGATTTGAACTAACACCATGAATTATGACGCAGTTTTTGCCCGGACTTTTTTCTGTTATAAAATCTTTTATATTTCCTTTAGCGCTTTCAACTAATCTATTTTGCTGATATAAATCAGTGATTAATCCTTCTTTTGTCGGGAAACTTAAGGTGATTAAAATTTTACTTAAAGAACTATCTAAATTCTCTTTCTTTAATGAAGGTATTTTCCCGCGTAAAATATTACTTGTTGAATCAAACTGAGTTTCAATTTTTTTCCATGTTCCGGAAGAGAAATCAAAGTAACATAATGCAAACTGATTAATTAAATCATTATGTAAATTTGAAATCTCTTTTAATAGCGGTAATTCAATTATTATTTCACCTCCGGGATTAAAGGGTTTATCTGAATTAATTGAAAATGAAGGCAAAAGAGAAAAAAAATCAGAAGGGGACTGATGTTTTATAGATAATTGAGCATTAAAAGCCAATACATCTTTTGAAACATGTATTTTAGGTATTAATAAATTATTATTTAAATTTAATTGGTTTTCTATAATTTTATATTTTGAACAACTAATGAGTATTAGGGAATATACAGTTATAAGTATTAAATTCTTTTTCATTTTTCATACCTCCATTATATTCAAGTTATAAGTAAAGACTTCCCGGTCATTTCAGCAGGTTGAGTTAGCCCAAACAATTCTAAAATGGTTGGAGCAATATCTCCCAGTCTGCCGTTTTTCTTAAGCTGCCAGTATGGCCTGCTGCCAACTGTAATCAAAGGAACTAAATTTGAAGTATGAGCTGTTTGCGGCTCTTTTGTATTATAATCAAATGAATATTTCATCTGCTTTTCTATATGCACAAAACTGTTGGTTTATGTTATATAATTATCTCTATCTTTAAAAAATGAACTTAATGCAATAATGTTTGAATAATTTACAATTCTTTCTCTAATAGGTGATCCATTTTTTAAGTAATTAAAGCCAAAAGCTAAAGCAATATGAGATAAAGTATCCTTTGCTGTTTCTCTGCTACGTTGACTACAAACCTTCATTACTCCTTTTTTTGAAGCTATCTCTACACTTTTTGATATTCTTGTTATAGTACCAGCATGGTTTAATTTTATTACAACAGCATTAATAATTTTTTTGTTTATTGCATTTTTTATCATTTTTCTATTTCCAACAGTGATGTCATCACCTGCTATAAACTTATGAGGGAATTTTTTAATTATTTGTGCGTATTTCTCTTCTTCATGAATCGGAAAAGGATCTTCTATATATAAAATTTCAGGGAAGGTATTAAGTAAATCTTCTATATATTGATCCTTCGATTGTCTGGCTGCAAAATCTATTCCTAATTCAATAGATTCATCCAAATGAGTTTTCTTTAAAAGTTCAATTAATGTAGCAATGGCTTCTCGATCAGAAAGTTTTTGAGTAACTAAACACCCTTCTATACCTATTTTTATTGTTTTATCAATTTTCCTGATATGTTTAAATAATTCAGTACGCAATTTAATAATTTTTTCAATTGAAATTTTCTTATCTTTTTTTGGCATAATCATTAGCTCTGTTATGCTCATGCGATTTTTATGATGTCCTCCCCCACCTAATACATTATACATAAATAGAGGGATTTTAGGAGATGTGTTATAAATTTCAGAAATATATAAATATAAAGGCTTTTGCTTATATACAGAGGCAGCTCTAGCTATCGCACAAGAGGTTGCTATACTTAAATTTGCACCCTTTATTCCAGTATCTGTTTCCCCAAGAATATTAACTATACCTTCATCTATTTTTTCCTGGTTTAAGATTGACTTCCCAATTAGAAATCTACGTAAATTTGTAAATATTTGCTCAGCTTTGTTTGATTTAAATGAAATGGGATCATATTCCCCTGTTGTAGTTCCAATAGGGGAAGCATCCCATTCAATAATACCTGCTTGTGTTTTTATGGCAACTCCGATTGTCATATCACCAATAGATAAAGGTACTTTTAAAAGTTTTACATCTGAAATTAATGATCTATCTAGCTTAGAGCGTGTGTAAAAAGTACTCATTGAGTGATATTATCTCCACAATATCAGATTAGTAATATAATTTTTCTACTATACCCTTATTTATTATAAAATTTAATATTTTAAACAAATAAGACTTAATATTTTTTTTTTCTTTCGATACTTCTTTCCCAAGTTTGTTTAAAATATCGATTAAATATTGAGTAAAAAATATTATTTTTTTTAAAAACTATCGCTGGACTAATTAATCCATTAATTTCATCTGTATAAAATCCTATTAGACAGAATTCATCAAAAATAATAATACGATATAAAGCAGGATTATTATGTATTTTTATTTCTAGCTTAGAAATTGTATTTTTTAAATCAATTAAAGCATTGAATGATTGTTTAATCTGTTCTAAATATGTTTCTACACTTTCTGCTGTGGAACGAATATTAACAAACTCTAATGCTCTTTCTTTTGCTTCTTCTCCATCAGGATCACTAATTAAAACTTTAAATTCTTTATTCCTTTGAGGATTAAAACAATTAGGGTCGAGTATGGCTTTTCTCAATTCAAATTCTTCATGAGTTAGAGGGAATCCTCTTATAGAAAAATATTTAATGCTTGTTGAATTTTTCACCCCTAGCCGGATATATTTTTTAACTTTAAAGTCCTCAAAACTATTATATTTTATATAATAATCTTTTCTAATAATAGACAACAGTATTCCGAGAGGTGTTTTTATTTTCTTAAAATAGCGTCCTAACAATTCCCATATTGCAGTTGCAACCAGACTAGTTACTATAGCAAAAACCCATGAATTCATATTACTATATCCTATTAATCAATACATTTTTTAAATTTAAAATCGATGAGGCTTTAATATCTGTTTCTAATGAATCTCCAACAACAATAAATTCTGATGGTAATATCTCGGGTCTAAATTTGAGATGTAATTTTAATTGATAGAGTTTTTCTTCTAATCCATTTAATCTTTTTTTATTATTAATACAACTACCACTAATTTGGAGTTTTTTTTCATTCGGGAAATTCAGTGATTTTGCAATATATTTTCCCAATCCTGCTGATACAAGTTGATGTGTTGCCATTTCGATTTTCCTTAAAGTAAATATTCCAATAATTTTTCCATTTTTATAAAGTTCACTAAAAGTACTTTCTACATCATCATACAAATATCTTTTGAATTCATCATGGGGTGTTTCGTAATAACGATCTTCATACCGTTCTATTATTTTGGTTGATGTTATTTTGCTTATTTTTAATTTATCGATTAACCATTTTTCATTTAAAATCTCTTTCCCTAATTTTGGTACTTTTTTTTGGTTTATATTAAATTCTACCAACGTTTCCATAAATATTTTATTAATTAATTGACATTTTGATAAAGTACCATCAATATCAAAAAGTAACATCTTTATACTATCTAAATTTCCTTCAATTAATAACTGATTTAGACTATTTATTGTTTTATTCATTATATATTCCTTGTTAATAAACTCTAGTCCCACCAATACATACAATCATAACAAAATATATTAGGATCAGCTTCATCTGCAGTTTTAGTAATTATTGCTCCTATTAAATTTCTACTTTTACATTTTGGACATCTTGCCCCATGAAGTCCTATAGGTAAAGATACGAAACTACGAAGCTGCCGATTATCTATTGGATCATCTGTCCATATTTTTTTATATAGCATAAAAATCCTTTAAATATTAAAATATTATTTCTCAAAGCCTTCAAATTTCCTTAGTTTTCTTGCCTTTGCTAGTAATATTGTCATTAATTCAACACCTTCTAAACGTCCCAATGAACCATAAATACATTGTTCTTCATCAAAAGATTGTGACCTGTCAAAACCCTTCATGAATTTACTATTAATTGCTATTGGTACAGAATGATCACTATGCGCACCAATAATTGAAGGAGTAGAATGGTCACCTGTTATGGCAAGTACATCAAAATCCAATTTTCTTATTTCTGGAAATAATTTGTCGAAATATTCAAGAGTTTTAACTTTTCCAAGAAAATCTCCATCTTCACCTCTTAAATCAGGATCTTTATAATGAAGGAAAAAGAAATCAAATTCTTTAAAATTCTTTTTGAGAATATCAATTTCTGATTTAAGATCTGTAGAAGGTCCTAATACTTTCATACTAATAAGCTTAGCTATTCCTCTATATAATGGATATGCTGCAATTGCTGCAGAATTCAATGAATAAACTACGTTAAAATGTGGTAAATCTGGAATTGTCGAGAATCCCCTAAATATAATTCCATTCGCTGGTTTTTTATCTTTTAATATCTTAATAGCTTGTTTTGTATACTCATTAACAATCGTGGCACTTTTAATAGCTGCAGGTGGTAATGTGTTTATTCCAAGTCCTAAATCAGGTTTTGCTTTTAATATTTTAAATCCTTCCTTTTGAGGATCAGTATCAGTTATTTTTGCACTTAATTGTTGCCCATTTTTCATAATAAAAACTCCACGATGTTCTTTAGTTGAAATCACTTTTGTTGTTATGTTATTAATTTTTACTTCTTTATTTAGTATCTCAGCAATTTTCTTACCATCAGTAAATCTATTTGCTCTTCTATCGATAATTATTCCTTTATTATTAATAGTACAAAAATTAAAGCGTGCTGTAATATCTCCTGGATTAATCTCTCCAGAGGGAAGATCGGCAGCTTCTAATGCTCCTCTTCCCACCTTATATTCTTCAAAAAGAGGATCATAGCCAAAAAGGCCAAGATGTCCAACGCCACTTCCTGGAATAATACCCCGCCTTACTGGATAAATCAATCCAGTAACTGTCTGTCTTTCCCTAACAAAGTTATCAAGATTTGGTAAGTTTGCATATTGCAACTCTGTCTTTTTATATTTGTCATGGTATAAACCACCAAGTCCATCTATAATAATTAATAATATTTTACTCTTGTTTGAATAAGAAATTCTTGATAAAAGTTCTAGCCGTGTATCCATTAATTCTCTCCTTTTTGTACTTAATTTAGATAAAATATTAATATCAAATGACTTTTTTTGAATAATTATTAGCTATTATAATCTAACCTCCAGAAGGTAATGGGATTATCTCAAAAAGGCGATTGATAATATTGATGCTTGTTATTCCATCTGCCTCAGCATTAAAATTGGTAATAATTCTGTGATTTAATACTGAAGGAGCAACATATTTAATATCATCACATGATACATTATATCTTCCAAGCAATATCGCTCTTGCTTTTGCTGAAAGTATAAGGAATTGCGATGCACGCGGGCTTGCTCCCCAGCTTACCCATTTTTTTATAAAATCCGGCGCTTCAGGATTTGTTGGTCTTGATAAACGTGTTAATTTAACAGCATATTCAACAACATATTCTGATATCGGAACTTTTCTGACTATTTCCTGAAGATTTAGAATCTGTTCCCCTGTAATCATTGTTTTTATAAGCGCTTCGTATGATGAAGTATTAAGCTGGGCGATTTTAACTTCTTCTTCTTTTGTCGGATAATCAATGATTATATTAAACATAAATCTATCAAGCTGTGCTTCAGGCAAAGGGTATGTCCCCTCCTGCTCAATAGGATTTTGAGTTGCAAGCACAAAAAATGGCAATGGTAATTTATATATTTTGCCGGAAGCAGTAACATTATATTCCTGCATGGCTTCAAGCAAAGCAGATTGAGTTTTAGGAGGTGTACGGTTTATTTCATCAGCTAGAATTATATTGGCAAATATCGGACCTTTTAAAAATTTAAAAGTTCTTTGTCTATTTTCAGGATCTTCCTGAATAATATCTGTCCCGGTTATATCTGACGGCATCAAATCCGGAGTAAATTGAATTCGTTTAAATTCCAATCCGAGAGTTTTAGCAATCGTCTGCACAAGAAGAGTTTTTGCAAGTCCGGGAACCCCGACTAAAAGGCAATGTCCGCGAGAAAAAAGCGCAATTAAAAATTTATCGATTACTTCTTCCTGTCCGATAATAACTTTTCTAATTTCCTTTAATAATGATTCTCTGGCATTCTTTAATTCTTCAATTAACTTTAAATCATCCTGCATAACACTCCTTTTCTAATTCATTTTTTTTCTAATTCATCAACATAATTTAACTGTAAATTGCTTAAGGCTGTATTTAAAACATCCGATTCCTGTTTGGATAAATTTCCTTTTGTTTTTTCTTTCAACATTACAATCATATCTATTGTGGTTTGAGCTTGCTTAAAATTCCGTTCAATTTTACCAGTTAAAGGATCGCTTGTTTTTCCTATGTGCTGCATTGCTATTGAAGAAAGTGAAAGAATCAATTCAATAAAAAGCACTGAATTTTTTGCTGATTGGGTATCTTCCATTTTTACCCCTTTTTATTTGGATGTACCAAAAAAAATGATTACTTATAATAACATACCCTGTATCAAACTTCAAGTAATACAAAATAAAGCGAA
>CAYWFU010000058.1:0-19081 GCA_964457585.1 uncultured bacterium
ATTGGCACAATATAAATAATAAATATTCCTATCAGAGACAGAAGATACCCTGTGGTTCTACCACAGGGTTCTTCATTATTTTTTTAATCAATAACTGTCCGCAGGACACGACAATTTTACATTTTGCATTTTACATTTTAAATTTACATTTATCTCCTATACTTTCCCAACCTGTTGATTTGCTGCTTGCATGCTATCATTTATAACATTTACTATTTTTTGATACGATTCATATTTTCTCATAATGCTTATCATTTTTGCCATTTCCATCATTACATTAACATTTGATGATTCAATTGCACCTTGTTGTATTTCTGCTGATGTTTTTAATTCTTCCATTTCATTATTATCAAAAAGATTAAATCCAAGTTTTACTAATTTTGCTGGATTTTCAAATGTCACTAATTTTATTTCTGCAACTTTCTTGCCATCTGACACTATTTCACCTTTAGTATTAACTGTAAAACGGGCATTATTAATATATATATGTTTATTTTGTGAATCCAACACAAAATTGTTATCATGTGTAACTAATGCGCCTTCTCCATCAGTTTTAAAAGATCCATCACGTGTATATCTTGTTCCATTTTTAGTTTCTATTGCAAAAAAGCCCTCTCCTTCTATTGCAAAATCAAAAGAATTATTTGTTGTATTTACAACTCCCTGATTAAAATCTGTAATCATTGAACAATCATTATTTTCAGAATTTTTTTTCTCCATTTTTTTTGACCCGGGGGCAACAGTAAATTCAACAAGATTGCTTTTGAAACCTGTTGTTGATATGTTTGCTAAATTGTTGCTAATAACTTCAAATTTTCTTACTTCCTGTTCCATCCCGGTAATAATTCTATTCAGTCCTTCCATCATAATAATCACCTCTTTCCACTTACCCTTAATATTTATATTTATCCACCCACACTTTATATTTATCCGGATGTGCCGGTGCTCGAGAAAATGTTAAATCAAATCTTATAGTTCTTTTTGGTAATATCTTTTCAGGGAACATTTCAGGTGTTAAAGATATTTCTTCTATAACTTCATCTCTTTGCCCATAAATTGCGCCCTTAATCTCCATTTGCTTGATAGGTTTATCAGATAAATTCGTAATCCTTCCGACAATTTTAAAAAATTCTTTATCATGATCAAATTGATAAAACCCATTATGAGAAATAAATTTAAACGGAAACCCGATTCCCTTATATAATGATTCTGTAGAATCATTTTTTTTCATTTTATTTTTAATGGATTTGAGGTCTTTTCTTAATGCTGTAAGTTCCATGTTTAATGTATTAAATTTATTTTTTGCACTTTCATATAAAGATGTTTTGCTATTTTTTACAACCATTTCTACTAAATCAGAAACTTTAGTTTTTTTAGAATTTTTTTTGCTTTCAAGATTATTTATACGATTTTCTAAAGATATCAATTTATCTTCATATATTAAGAATTCATTATTTAAATTTTGCAATTCTTTAATCTGTACTTGTATATTACTTATTTCGTTGTTCTGCCTATCTAATAAAATAATCATTTTATTATTTGTTTCATGAATTTTTTTCTCTATGTCTGAAAAGGATTTTTTTTGACAACCATTATTTAAAATTATTAAAGTTATAAAGAAAATTATCTTTGTTGATTTTTTCATACATTCACCTTGCGATTGAATTGGGAAGCTCCAGGTTGCAGACTATAGAGGCCAGGTTTTCAACCTTTAGCCTTTAGTCTATCTCCCTCTTCCGTTCTACTGAACAACAAAATCCGTAAAATATACATTGAGAACTTTATCTTTTTGCAGAAGCAAATTAATAGAATTTATTATTTCTTTTTTAATCTTATCTTTTTCAGCTTGCTTTAAAATATCCTCAGAATTTCGGGTTGAAATCATTCCAATAATCATATCTTTTAGCTGTGCTTCACGCATTTTAATTTCAGCTTCTGTTTCTTTTTTATCCAATTCTAAAGAAATACTTACCTTAAGATAATGTTTTTCTGAGAGACTATTTAAATTAACTATAAATTCTCCAAGAGATATAACAGATTCAGGATAATTTTTAATACCGGGGATATCTTCTTCAATTCTATTTTCAGGGACTTCTACTTTTATATTTTTATTAAAATACAGTTTTTTTACTACAAAAAATATTACTACAATCAAAGCAATAACAACGATAATAAAAAGTATCAATTTCCTATATTTTATTACTAACTCCAAAGGATTTTTTTTTACCTTTGAAGTGTTTTCAGTATTACTTTTTTCTATTTCTTTTTCCTTGCTGTTTTCTTTATTCAATAAATTTTCTTCAACTGACATTAATTCTCCTTATGTATAAGTGTCAAAGAGTCAAAGCGTCAAAGAGTCAGAGCAAAGGAATTTTGAGATTTTATTCTGCCACTTTGCCACTTTGACTCTCTGACACTACCATACCATCTCCTAAATAATTTTTAATTAATATTTGCAATTTTTATACCAATGTTTCGAATGTAACTATCGGGAATAAAATATATCGGGGATGATAAGCAAAAGGTTGTGCCATTTCCGCAGTGTTCCCCGATAACTAATGTCGAGGACATGTTTAGCGGGAATCCAGTTTTTCTTTTTTATTTTTCTATTCATGGAATTAGATTGCTTCACTTCGCTCGCAATGACAAAATATAGTATTTACAGAACACGATACTAGTACTACAGCGCTACAGTATGACAGTGCGACAGTGCGATAGAAAGATCGAGAGTGCGATAGTGCTATAGTGCGATGAATAAAGAACTGTCGCACTATCGCACTATAGCGCTGTAGTACTAGGTAAAAATTACCTATTTTGCTCACTGCCTAACTTAATTGTAAAAACACTGCCTTTTCCATATTTACTCGAAACCATAATTTTTCCAGAATAAGCTTTAACAATTTCTGAGGTAATAAATAATCCCAAACCAGAGCTTTCTTCTGTTGTTTTTTTATGAAAAAAAGGGGTGAACAATTTAGGAATATCATTTTTTTTTATTCCACAGCCATTATCTGATATACTTATGAGGATATTATTATTTTTTAATTTTGTATGAATAACTATTTTACCATTTTTTCCAGTTATTGAGTCAATAGCATTTTTTAATATATTTATAAGAATTTGTTTTAATCTGTTCTCATCCCCATAGAAAAATATATTTTTATTATCAATTCTATTATCGATTTCAATTTTTTTATTTTTCAATTCAGGTTCAAACAAAAAAATAATTTCCTCAAGAATTTCTAATACATTTATTTTATCATTTTTAAAAGTTTCAGGTGATAAGCTTATAAAGTTTTGAGTTAGATCTTTTATCCTTAAAGCTTCTTTCTCGATCGCGCTAATTCTTTTATTAATATGTCCATTTAATTTATTTTCAAGCATAAGAAATTGTGCATTGCAAATAATAGTAGTTATTGGATTTTTAATTTCATGAAGAATTAGAGATGTTTTGTCTGATATAGAATTAAGATATTTTGAATTAATCATTTTTATTTATCCTATGCTCCCAATCCCCTTATTTTATCTACTAAATGCGCAACTTCCTTTAATCCAAAAGGTTTATTTAAGTATGCAAAATGATTTATATCAATGTGTTTGTTTTGATTTTGACTTAACCCTGACATGATAATTACAGGTTTTTTTAATGATATATTTTTTATTATTTTATTCCAATTAGCAGGAGCATCGCCAGGAAGAAAGTGGTCCAGTAAAATAAAATTAAAATTTTGTTTTTTTATTATTTTTAAAGCATCAAATTTATTACATGCAGTACATACTTTTAATCCAAAATATTTTAAAGCATTTATTAATATATCTCTTAAATACTTTTCATCTTCAACAACCAATACTTTGAGCATTTCTTCTCCTATGATAAATCAGGTTAAGGCTAAGGGCTAGGTTAAGGAAAAGATAAAACCAAAAATCAATATAATGATTTAAATCTTTTCTCAACCTCAACCTCAATCTTTCATACCATCTCCTATGAAAGAATAGATAGGTTCATGAAATGCAAATATTATACCATTGCTAATAGTCCAATAAAATCAATGCAATTTATATATATATAAAAAAATAGTATGGAATTTGCTCCATACTATCAGGAAATTCATTGAATATTGTATTTATTCATTTTATTGAATAAAGTTTTATAATCTATATCTAATAATGCTGCTGCTTTACGTTTATTCCAGCGTGTTTCATTTAATTTTGCGATAATAAGACTTTTTTCAACATCTTCAAGATGACTGCGTGAAATTTCTTTAAGAGTAGATCCATTGGATATTTTTTTTTGAGAAATTTGGCTTTTTGATATTATTTCAATAGGTAGATGTTTTATATCAATAATTTCTTCAGCCAGTATAACAGCTCTTTTTATAACATTTTTGAGTTCTCTGATATTGCCAGGCCATAGATAATTAAAGAAAATATCTTGAGTTTCTTTTGAAAATACTCTTATATCTTTATTAAATTCAAGATTAAATTCATCAAGAAAACATTTCATGAGAAGAGGGATATCTTCTTTTCTTTCTCTAAGAGGAGGGATATGTAATGAGAATTCATTTAAACGATAAAATAAATCTTCTCTAAATTTTTTTTCTGCAATATTTTTATGCAGATCAATGTTTGTTGCTGCAATAATTCTCGCATCAATTTTAATACACCTTCTTCCACCTATACGTTCAATCTCTTTTTCCTGCAGCAGCCTTAAAAGTTTAATCTGAAGATTAATCGGTAAATTTCCTATTTCATCCAGAAAAAGTGTTCCTCCCTGAGCAAGTTCAACTTTACCCAAATTCATTTTATGCGCTCCAGTAAATGCGCCTTTTTCATGACCGAAAATTTCGCTTTCAAACAGAGTTTCCGGCAATGTTGAACAATCTAACGGAATAAATGATCGGTTTGAACGATTACCTTCATAATGTATAACTCTCGCAATAAGTTCCTTCCCTGTACCGCTTTCACCTGTTATTAGAACAGAAATATTATGTGAAGCGACTTTTTTTATTATACTGTATATGTCTCTTACAATATTACTATTGCCAATAATTCTACTAAAAGAAAAACTTTTTTCAAGTCGTGCTTTTAAAAGTTCAACCTTATTGTTTAATTCCCTTTTTTCTAGAGCTTTGCTTACTATTATTTTTAATCTATCAGATGGAAGAGGTTTCAGTATATAATCGTAAGCGCCATTATTCATTGATTGTAATGCAGTTGGGATTTGCTGTTCGTTTTCTATTAGAAGCAGTATTACTGAGTTATTATTTATTTTTTTAATGTCATTGATTATTTCTTGATGAGATAAATTAGATATATTTATATTAAGTAAAATTAAATCCGGTAACAAAAGCTGTATTTTATTTAATCCATCTTCTATATTTTTGGAATTTTCTATTTTATATTCATTTTTGAGTATGTTTGATAAAGAATTTATAGTATCAATATTATTGTCAATAATTAATATTTTCAAATTTTTTGTCATGAATATTAACTTTCTATTAATTTATTGAATAGTTTGATGAAAATATGTTAAAAGAAAACAAAGTCAATAATTATTTTTAGTAGAACACATAATAGGGGTAGTAAACAATATAATATTTTTTTAATGAATATTTATACTTTCAAATGAATACAATATATTATCGGTACATATTTAAAAAAAATAACTAAAACTTCAATATTTAATTTCTATGTAATTAATTATTGGTTAAATTTTTTTTATTAAAAATTAAAATAATAACTAAAATTAGCATGTTTGCAAAAATCTGTCAAGCCAATTATCCTTTTTCCTTTTTGTTACCCAAAGTATGGAATTTTTTCTATATAATTATTTTTTTTAAAAGATATATTTAAAAGTAAGACAATCTAATGAAGTCCTCTGCAATAGAACCATAGTGTATCCTCGCTCTTTTATCTGAGTAATATAGAAATGGGTTGGCATATAAAATGCATTTGTATTTTATTTATGCAGATTATACCCTTAGCTTGGGTATAAGACCTTTTTTTTACTGGTGATACGAATAAGGAGATGGTTGATAGTGTCAGAGAGTCAGAGAATCAGAGTGTCAGAATAAAATCAAAAATTCCTTTGCTCTGACTCTTTGACACTCTGACTCTCTGACACTTATACATAAGGAGATGATATGAATTCACTGAATGCAGAGCTTTCAAAAAAATATGTTAAAGCAGATCATCACAAAAGAATAATCAGAAAAACACGTCAAATGGATAATAAAGTTAATAAACTTGTTTCTAAATGGCAAAGAAATCAAATCACTTCTGTGTCGGACAGCAGAAAATTAAGTGATGAAATTAATGCTTTAATCGAAAAATTTGTTGTATGTGAAAATTAAGTAAGCATTCAGCTATCAGTTGTCAGTATTCAATAAAAACATAGAAAAACAAGACAAAAACAAAACTTTTGATTCGATGCATTTCCACGATTAATAATGTCGAGGGCAAGTTTTTTTTTGTATTTTAATATCTTTAAACTGATAGCTGAAAGCTGATGGCTGAACGCTTACAAAATTAGGGTAAAATAAATGAAAAAGTTTATTTTAGAATATTATAAAAATATAATAAGTAAATTGCCAAATATTAACAGGGAAGATTTTAAAAAAGCAGCAATTATATTTCTAATATCTATATTCATATTTTATATGTTTTTTTTTAGAGTTAATTTAAAAGAAATAAATAAATTATATAAACAAGCAGGAATATATGAAAATAAGAATAATATTAAAGATGCAAATAAAATTTATGAGGAAATATTTTCAGCCCTGGAACCCAATTCTGTTCAAAAAGGAGATATAGCTTTTAAAATTGCAAAAAATTATATTAAATTAGGGATAAATTGCAAAGCAAAAGAATATTTTATTCATGCTGCAAAATATACCTCACGGAAAATTAAAGAAAAATCATACTATAATCTTGCCGAAATTTATTTTAATGAAAATAATCCTGATTATAAAAAAACATTACTTATATATGAATATGCTTTGAAAAATTTTCCTGATACAAAAGAAATTGAAATAGAAAAGGTATATTTTAATATTGCATTTCTTTATCAAAAAATAGAGTTGTTATCTACAGCAGAAAAAAAGTGGAATGAGTTTATGGTTTATTTTCCTGAATCTAAATATTTAGATGATGTAAAGTTAAATTTGAGCAAAATATATAATATAAGATTAAAATTTAAGGAAGCAGAAAATTATCTTAAAGAAATAATTAAAAAAAACATGGAATATTCTGCAAAAAAAGTTGTTGCTGAAGCATTTTTTGAATTAGCATTTTCACTTGAAAATCAAGGCAGAGCCAATGAAGCAATTGATTCTCTGGAAAATTTTATAGAAAATTATACTGATGATGAAAATGTTCCGATTGCTTATTATAAAATTGGCAAAATATATGAAATTAATAATAATTTAGTTGAATCTGTTTTGTTCTATCAGAAAATAATTGAAATTTATCCTGATAATCCTCTTGTACCAGAAGCTTACTACCGTATTGCTGGAATTGATTTGAAAAGCAATAAATATCTGCAGGCATCAGAAACTTTAATAACTATTATTGATAAATATCCTGATCATTTATTATCGAAAGAAGCAATATATGATTTAATAAAAAATTTTTTATATCAAAATGATGAAAATAAAGCTAAAGAAATAGAAAAAATAATAAAAAAGAAAAATATAAATAATGCGGATATGGACAATATAAAATTGTTGTTCGCTGATTATTATTATGATAAGAAAGCTTTTAATAAAGCACAAAAATTATATAATGAAATTCTTGCAAAAAAACTTTTTCATCAAAAACGCGATGAGATTTTATTTAAGAGAGGTATTTGTTTATTGAATTTAAAAAATATTGCTGAAACATGGAAATGTTTTGAAGAGATTGATAAAGATTATCCTCAGAGTATTTTTTACATTGAGTCTATTTATATTAGAGCTGACTATTACTTAAAAAACAAAGATATTTTTAATGCAGCATTCTTTTTCGAAAAGTATTATTTATCTTTTCCTTATTCGGATAAAACCGAAAAAGCAAAAGAAAATACGGTTTATTGTTACTATAAACTTGGCAATTTTGATAAAGCTCGAGAAATTTATGTTGATATGCTTGATAATGAAGAAACACGTCAGGAAGGATTAGAGGGTATAGCAGATATATATTTTGAAGAGCAAAAATATGGATTAGCAAAAGAATATTTTGAGAAAAATTTTTCACTTAAATTATCTCAAGAAAAATATACAGAAATTACTTTGAAAATAATTAACTCATCTATAAAACTTGGAAGCTATAAAAAAGCAGTTGAATTATGCAAAAAGGAAATAGCAAATTCAGCAAATAAAGATGAATATTATAGAAGACTTGCATTGATTTATAAAAAATTAAAACAATATGATCTGGCTGTGGAATACTATGAAAAATATACTTCTCTTAAACCAATAGATTCAACAAATATTGAAATGTATATCGATTTAGCTGATTCTCTTTTTTATCAGAATAAAAAAGAAAAAGCTTTATTGATTTATGATACTCTTTTAAGTTTTAATATTCAATCTGAAGAAATTGCATGGATTTTAAATCAAAAAGCATATTTACTTTTTAATGCAGATAAATTTGAAGAATCAAAAAAAACATATGCATATTTGAAAAAAAATTATCAAAAAGAATTTTGGGGAAAATTAGCGGATTCAGATATGTTGATAAAATAGGAAAGTATCATGATAATTAAAGAAGATTCACATTATGACCTGGGACAGATCATTTTAAGTTTAACACACGAAATTCGAAATCCATTAAGTGCTATTGAATTATTTGCGTCATTGCAGCATGAAGAATTGGTAAGAAAACATCAAGATCCGTCATTAGTCGTAGATATTATGGTGGGTGTTAATAAAATTAACAATGTGATAACGAATTTGTTATATTATGCATGTCTTCCTGAGCCAAAACTTGAAAAAAATAAACTTGAAGAGATTATTGAAGAAATATCTGTTTTTACAAATTATTCTCTTAGATTGAATAATATTAATATTAAAGTAAATGCCTGCAAAGACAATATATGGATAATAGCTGATAAAGAACAAATTAAGCAATGCTTTATGAATTTAATTCTGAATTCCTTCCAAAATCTTCCAAATGGCGGAGAAATTATCATAAATCTAAAAATAAATAAAAATGATGAAGATGATTTAGTTTGTATAGAAATAACAGATTCAAGAAAAATTACAAATGAAGATATGAAACTTGATCTTGGTTTACCTATAACTAAAAAAATAGTTTCCATGCACAATGGGAAATTGGAAGTTATTTGTTCACCGAAATTCACATTTAAACTTTATATTCCTTTCATATTGCTTTAAGGAGGAGCACAATGTTTACAAGACAAGCTTTAATAGTTGATGATGAACCACTTATGCAGAGATGTTTAAGCGAGAGCTTTAAAAGATTTGGATTTCAGGTTTTTCTTGCAAGCAATGGTGAAGAAGCATTGGAACTATTTCAAAAAAATCCAACAAAATTAGTGATAAGTGATATTAAAATGCCATGTATGGATGGAATTGATCTTTTAAAACAGATTAAGATTATTTCTCCAGCAACTTATGTAATATTGATTAGCGCTTATGGTAATGTTGAAAAAGCAGTTGAAGCTTTGAAAAGCGGCGCATATGATTTTATTGAAAAACCATTTTTAAAAGATAAATTGGAAAATCTGGTTACAACAATAATAAACATTCATGCTTTAAAAGAGTCTAATAATCAAGATGAACAGGTGTTGAGTGATAATAATCATTATATACCTATTGAAGAACAGGGGAAAAAAGAAATTATTACTTGTTCTTATAAAATGCTGCATCTTTTAGAAATATGTAAATCAGTGGCAAAGACCAGAGCAACTGTACTGTTACATGGAGAAAGCGGTACAGGTAAGGAATTATTTGCAAATTTTATTCATCAATACAGTTCAAGAAATAAAGCACCATTTATAGATATAAATTGCGCTGCAATACCAGAAAGCTTGCTTGAGAGTGAATTATTTGGACATGAAAAAGGTGCGTTTACCGGAGCAATGAATAAAAGAAGAGGAATTTTTGAACGCGCTGATAAAGGGACATTGTTTCTTGATGAAATAGGTGAAATCAGTTTATCTTTGCAGGCTAAATTACTCAGAGTTATCCAGGAACATAAGCTTGAAAGAGTTGGAGGAGAGACCTCAATAAATGTTGATGTACGAATTATTGCTTCAACAAATAAAAATCTTTTACATGAAATAAAAAATAAAAACTTTAGAGAAGATTTATATTATAGGCTTAATGTAGTACGTCTGGTATTGCCTCCTCTTAGAGAAAGAAAAGAAGATATTCCGCTTTTGATTAATCATTTCATTGAAAAATTTAATAAAATGTATGAATTTGAAATTGAAGGAGTATCAAAAGACGCTTTAAATAATTTATCCGAATATAATTGGTCTGGTAATATAAGAGAACTTGAAAATAGTATTGAACGTGCTGTAATAATAAAAAGACTTGGTGTTTTAAATTGGGAAGATTTTTGTTTATTTTCAGATCAGAGTTCATTAGTAAAAGAAGAAATCTTTACAAATCCTATGCCTGTTTATGATTTACAAAAAGAACATATTATTGAAACTTTAAAAGAATTCAATGGAAATCGTACAAAAACTGCTAAAGCGCTTGGTTTAAGCGTAAGAACTATTCGCAATCGAATAAGAGATTATAGAACAGTGGGAATAGAAATATAGGTAAAAATTTCCTACTAATTTCCTTCCAGTAAGAAACAAGTCACCAGTAGCCAGTCACCAAAAGAATAAGGTTACTAGTTTCCAGTCACCAGTAAAAACAAAGGCTTTTAACTGTAGACTAGCAACTGGTGACTGGTGACTGACTAATTTTATCATGGCACAATTATTGCTTTATTAATAAATAAATAATTATGAGGTGCATATGGAAATTTTTGATGACAAAATCCCAATATTATCACAGGCAATAAAATACTCAAATAAAAGACATGAAATTTTATCTCATAACATTGCAAATCTTGATACTCCAAATTATAAAAGCAAAGATTTGGTATTTAAAAAAGAACTTAATTTATCAATGGAAAAATTATCAGCAAGTGATCCTCTTTCAAAACAACCAGAATATAATCTAAGTGCTGATTTAGTTGTAAAACAAGAAAATAAATTTCCAGAGATAAAAAACAATATTGATGTAGATATGGAAATGAGCAAAATTTCAAAAAATACAATTTTAAATTATACATTAGTCCAGCTTCTTAACCAAAAATTCAGAATTATCAAATCAGTATTTAATGGATAAATTTTAATTTCGGAGGTATTCTCATGAATTTTTTTAGTGGTATTGATATAAGTGCATCTGGATTAGTTGCTCAGAGATTAAGAATGAATGTGATATCTGAAAATATTTCAATGATTGATGCAGCGCAGGATACGACAAAGGAACCTATGGCAAAAAAAGAAGTTCTTTTAGCCCCAAAAGAATTCACAGGTTTTTCACAAATATTAAAGATAAATACATATCAACCACAGGGCGTAGAAGTATTGGATATTGCTAAAAGTAAAGATAATCCTAAATTAGTATATAACCCAAGTCATCCATTTGCTGATAAAGATGGTTTTGTATCTATGCCAAACATAAATATCATTATGGAAATGTCTGACATGATGTCAGCGTCAAGGGCTTATGAAGCAAATGTTACTGCACTGAATGCAGCTAAAGAAATGCTTTTAAAAACATTAGAAATAGGGAAGTAGAGAGATGGTATGAAAGATTGAGGTTGAGGTTGAGGTTAAGGTTAAGGTTGAGGTTGAGGTTGAGGAAAGATTTAAATCATTATATTGATTTTTGGTTTTATCTTTTCCTTAACCTAGCCCTTAGCCTTAACCTGATTTATCATAGGAGTGAATTATCATGGACCCAATATCTATAAATACATTAAAAGGAATTACACCTGCTGAAATCAAGCCTAAATTAGAAGAAACAAAAACAACAGGTGGAGCTGATTTCAAAAAAACGATTAGCGAATTTATTAATCAGGTAAATGAAACACAGCAAAATGCAGATAAAGCAATTGAAAATACTGTCTTTAATGAAGGAGCAGATATAGCAGATACAATTATTGCGCTGGAAAAAGCAAAAATATCTTTTCAATTAATGGTTAATATTAGAAATAGTCTGCTGCAAAGTTATCAGGAAATAATGCGAATGCAGGTGTAGATGAAGGCAGAAGGCTAAAGGGTAAAGGCTAAAGGTTAAAGGCTGAAGGTTAAAACTAGTTCCTGGAGCCAGTATACGAAAGGAAATTATGGCGAATATTTCAAATGATTTGATAAATCATATTAAGGTTATATGGAATACTATGACATTGGGACAGAAAGCTACAAGCAGTTTTGTTGTTATTTTTGTTACCACAATTTTTATGGTATTAACTTTTTGGGCTAAACAGCCTGATTATGAGACTTTATTTTCAAATCTTAATATGGATGATGCCGGAGTCATTGTTGAAAATCTAAAATCAAACAAGATTCCTTATCAGATTATGAGTGGAGGTACACAAATTTTAGTACCTCAGGATAAAGTATATGAAACAAGATTAAATCTGGCAAAGCAGAGCCTGCCAAGTCGTGGAGGAATTGGGTTTGAGCTTTTTGATAAAAATGGTTTTGGTATGACAGATTTTACTCAGAAAATCAATTATCAAAGAGCGCTACAGGGGGAGCTGTCACGTACAATAGATGAGATGGAAGAAGTCGAACATTCTCGTATTCATTTAGTTCTTCCTCAAGAATCAATTTTCACTGAAAAGGAAAAACCTGCCACTGGTTCTGTAATATTAAAATTAAAAACCGGCAGGAATCTGTCTAATATGCAGGTTCAGGGTATTATACATCTTATAGCATCAAGTGTTGAAGGACTGGATCCAGGGAATGTTACTGTAGTAACAACTGATGGTAAAGTTTTATCAAAACCAAAAGATAAGGAAGATATATTCTCATTAGGGGAAAAAAATCTAGAATATCAGCATGCAATTGAAATGAAATTAAAAAATAGTATTCAGAGTATGCTGGAGGAAGTACTCGGTCCAAATAAATCAGTTGTTAGAGTTGCAGCAGAAATTGATTCTAATAAAATCGAACGGACATCAGAGTTATTTGATGCAGAAAATCCCGTGATTCGCAGTGAGCAGCGAACATTGGAAAATGATGCAGCGTCAGGAAAAACTACAAAGAAAAATGAAGTATTGAATTATGAAATAAATAAAACAATTGAACGCAAAATGGATACACCTGGAAAAATAAAAAGACTTTATGTTGCAGCTTTTATTGACGGTAAAATGGAAATGGCAAAAGATAAAGATGATCAAGAAACAAGAAAATATGTTTCTCGTACACCTGAAGAAATGGAAGAAATTAAAAAAATAATAATGAAAGCTGTTGGATATAATCCTTCACGCGGAGATGAAATCGAAGTTGTAAATATGGAGTTTGATTATAATTATATGCATGACCAGAAATTTGTAATGGAAAAAGAAGAAAATAAAATTTTCTGGATGAATTTAAGCAAAAATATTGGAATAGGTTTAATTGGATTATTTTTTATGTATTTTTTATTTAATATCTTTTCGAAAAATATTAAAACCGCCGGATTGAGTTTGCAGGCAGAATATAATCAAAAAAAAGCTGTTGGCATGACTGGGGCAGCATTATTATCTCCAGCAGAAATTCAAAGTGCATCAAATGCAGATGAGCTTATGAATACAATAAGTGATTTTGCGCGTAAAAATCCTGAAGGCGCATCAAAATTAGTTGCTGGATGGTTAGCAGAAAGTAAACCAAAAAAGAAAAAATAAATATGTAAAGTGCAAAAGGTGAAAAGTGAAAGGCGATGATATGATAACAAGCAATGAGCAATGAGTGATGAGCAATGAGTTCAAATTATTTTTTTTACTCGCTGCTCATTGCTAGGTACTCGTTGCTTCTTTTCATAGGAGATGATATGGAAATGAATCTTGATACTCTTACAGGTATGCAAAAAGCAGCAATATTATTGGCTTTTTTAGGTCCTGAAATCTCATCTGAAATATTAAAAAATCTAACTGAACCGGAAATTGAAGAAATTACTTCTGAGATTACATATATGGAAAGTATTCCGCCAAACCTGCGTAATACGGTATTATCTGAATTTCATCAGATGTATCTGGCAAGACAATATATGACACAGGGTGGTGTGGATTTTGCCACTCAAATGCTGGAGAAAGCTCTTGGTTCAAATAAATCAACAGCTATAATTAATCGTGTACAGGAAGGATCTAATAGACCTCCATTCAGTTTTTTAAAATATATTGATTCTGAATTACTCATAACACTTATTCAAAATGAGCATCCGCAAATAATAAGTCTAATTATAGCAAGTCTGGATCTTGATACAGCCGCATCTATTCTAAATGCTATGCCTTATTCTCAGCAGACTGAAATTGCAATGAGGGTTTCACTCCTCAGTAAGGTTTCTCCGGATATAATTATACAAATTGAAAATCAATTAAAAGAAAAAGTATCAACTTTATCTACTCAAGGGAAATCAAGTCTTGGCGGACTTAAAACAATTGCAGAAATGCTGAATAGGGTAGATCGTAATACAGAAAAAAGAATTTTAAGCGAATTGGAAGAAAAAAAACCAGAACTTGCAACAGAAATTAAAAAGCTTATGTTTGTATTTGAAGATTTGAACTTAATTGATGATAGAGGAATACAAAGAGTATTAAAAGAAATAGATACAAAAGATATGGCAATGGCTCTTAAAGGTGCGAGCCAGCAGAACAAAGATAAATTTTTTCATAACATGTCTGAAAGAGCATCTTTACTGATTAAGGAAGATATGAATTTTATGGGACCAGTACGCATGAGAGAAGTTGAAACCGCTCAGCAAAAAATAGTGAATATTGTCAGAAAACTGGAAGAAGCTGAAGAAATAATAATACCTGGACGCGGCAATGAGGAGAAGATGATTGAGTAAGATAATTCAGTCAGTAATGGATAATACAATATTAAAAACACATAAAATTATTAAGCCAATATTTAAAAATTTTCAAGATGTATCTGATAATTTAAATAAAAAAAATCAAACTCAGAATAAGCAGTTAGCAGATGAAATAGGAAAAGAAGCAGAAAAGATTCGGCAGGAAGCTTATAAAATTGGTTTTGATAAAGGATTAAAAGATGCACAAGAAAAAAATAAAAAAGAAATTGGGAATGTACTTTGCATGTTAAAGAATGTATATACTGATCTTGGCAATAAAGAAGAAAAAATATTACAAAATATGGAACCTCAAATTCTGGAAATGATTATGCAAATATCTCAAAAAATTATTCAACAGGAATTATCCGTCAATAAAGAGGTATTAATTAATATTCTTCGCTCCTTGCTTAAAAAGATAAAAGATAAAACAGAAATTACAGTTAAAATTTGTTCAGAAGATTATAAATATTTAAGTGGATTCAAAGATGTTTTAATATCAGAAAATCCGGATTTGAAAAAAATAAATTTTGAAAGTGCTTCAGAAATAAAAAGAGGCGATTTTATTATAGAAACAAAAACAGAACTTATTGATGCCAGCATAGAAAAACAGATTGAAGAATTAAGAACAGTACTGGGGATATCAAAAAATATGATTCAAGAAGTAATTTAGGGGGAAAAAATGGAAAATCATTTAATAGATTTGAAGCAGCATTTTTCAAAAATAAATGACAGTAATTTAATTACACTGCATGGAAAAATTACTCAAATAACAGGATTAGTTATTGAGTCCTATGGGCCTAATGTATCTATAGGAGAATTATGTCACATTATATGTAAAGGTTCGAATAAAAGGATTTTAGTTGAAGTAGTAGGTTTTAGAGAAGATAAAATATTACTTATGCCTTTTGAAGAAACAAGAGGTATATGCCCTGGAAGTGAAGTTGTCCCTGTTGGTATAGAATTTACAATTCGTGTTGGTGAAGAATTACTTGGAAGAGTCCTTGGCGGACTTGGATCACCAATTGATAATAAATGTCCGATTATATCTGAACAAAAAGTTCCTGTATATAGAGTTCCTCATCAACCGCTTTTACGAAGAAGAATAACAGAACCTCTTTCAACCGGAATACGAGCTATCGATGGTTTATTAAGTTGCGGGAAAGGGCAGCGAATGGGTATTTTTGCGGGTAGCGGAGTTGGGAAAAGTGTGTTGCTTGGAATGATTGCACGTTACACGCAAGCACAGGTAAATGTTATTGGGCTTATTGGGGAAAGAGGTCGTGAAGTAAGAGAATTTATAGAAAAAGATTTAGGTGAAGAAGGATTAAAAAAATCTGTTGTAATTGTCGCAACATCGGACCAGCCTCCTCTGGTACGTATTCGCGCAGCTCTAATAGCATCAACAATAGCTGAATATTTTCGTGATAAGGGTAAAGATGTTGTTTTAATGATGGATTCAGTAACAAGGTTTGCAATGGCTCAGCGTGAAGTAGGTTTGGCTATAGGAGAACCACCCACATCCAAAGGCTATCCTCCATCAGTTTTTGCTGTACTTCCAAAATTACTCGAACGTGCTGGTACGCATGCAGATGCTGGAAGTATTACAGGATTATACACAGTTCTGGTTGAAGCAGATGATATGAATGATCCTATAGCAGATACGGTAAGATCAATACTCGATGGACATATTGTGCTTTCACGCAATTTGGCTTCAAAAAATCATTATCCTGCTATAGATATTTTACAGAGTATAAGCAGGGTAATGAGCGATGTTACCTCATTTGAACATCAAAAAGCAGCAGCAAATTTTAAAGAAGCTCTGTCAATATACAGAGAATCAGAAGATCTTATTAATATTGGCGCTTATGTTCCCGGAAGTAATCCAAAAGTTGATTATTCAATAAAGTATATAGATGAATTAAAAAAATATTTGTGTCAATCTATTGATCAAGGAATAGATTTTAAAGATGCTGTTGGATTATTAACAAAAATTTTCAAAGAAAATAAATATTTTGAGGAAAATAATGTAAAAATGCTCAATGCACCTAAGTTGGGGGTAGGGGAGCTGCAACCTAACTATTACTCACAAGTCTGAAAATGCTTGTGGGAGTAAGCTTGAAATTTGCAAATATTTCATTGACGATTGAGCATTGACAATTGAGCATTATAATTTAATTTATATTAATCTTATTAAATTAAGCCTGATAAATCAGGCAACTACAAAAATTTCAATGTAGTTGCTCGATACTCAATTAATAATGTTGAGTACAAGTTTATCGAGCGTTTCAAATTCCTAAAATTATGAAAAAATTTCAATTTAAACTGGAATCAGTAATAAAAAATTATAAATTTAAAGAGGAAGAAAAAAAGATCAAATTAGCAGAAAAAGAACAAGAATATAATTTAGAAAAGAAAAAAATGCTGGAATTGGAACAGGATTTAAGCAGAACATTAAAACGAATGGAAAAAGAAAAAAAGAAATTCCCTGATATGGAAATTATAAATCTGTATGAAAAATACAGCGAAGCAGTAAAAAAGAGAATTAATGGGAAAAAGTTTTTATTGAATCAATTGCAGAAAAAATTGGATGAAATAAGAAAAGAGTTGTTGGAAATAATAAAAAATAAAAAGATTATTGAAAAACTTAAAGAAAAAAAATGGCAGGAATATATGTTTGAGTTTAATGTCATGGAACAGAAGAATTTAGATGAAATTGCACAAATACAATTTAATAGGAAAGAAGAATTATGATAGGAAAAATAGGAAGTTTATTAACATTTTTGCTGCTGGTTTTTATGCTTTTTTTTAGTCTCACTGGATCATTACAGAATTTACTTCTGCCAACAATCGAAAAATATTTAGGTAAATCCAGGATAGAGGATGAAAGTCTGGAGAAAACAAGCGCGATTGCGCAAGATTATTTGATTTATTTAAATAATATTAATCAGATCAAAGATAAGATCGAGGCAAAAGAAGTTTTTTTAGACAAAACTGAAGAAAGAATTACACAAAAGACTAAAAGTTTAAATGAACAGCAGCAAAAATTGGGAAATGAAATTGCCCAATTGCAAAAATTTTTAGAAGAAAGAAAAATTCGCGAAGATGACAGTCTTGAAGGACTTGTAAAGCTATATTCAAAAATGCCTATAGAAGATGTTGCTCCTCTTATATCTCAAATGAATGAAAATTTAGCTTTAAAAATACTAAAAAAAATTAAACCAGGTAAAGCAGCTTTAATTTTAGGATCTTTAAAAAGAGATGAAGCAGTTCGATTTTCTAATAAACTGGCACAGGTGAATTAATGCATTCTGATAAGGAGTTAAAACTTTGGAGATAAATAATATAGAAACAACTTCAATGGGAATAATTACCAATAAAAATAATGTAAATCAAGCACAGGAAAATTGTATTAATAATTTGGAGTTTTGCAATTTATTTTTATCATCTCTGGTTGATGTGAAAAATTTTACAAGTGAAATAAAAATAGAAGAGAGTTTTGTTCCTGAGCAGGTATCAGAAGGTCCAAAAATAGAACAGAAATCATTAAAGAAAGATATCGAACTGCAAAAGATAAATCAGTATGCAGAAAATATTTTAGCAAGCAAAATAAAAATAGAAGAAAATATTATTCCTAAGCAAGTATCAGAAGTGCCAAAAATAGAACAGAAAATATCGAATAAAGATATCGAACTGCAAAAAATAAATCAGTATGCAGAAAATATTTTAGCAAGCGAAATAAAAACAGAAGAGAGTTTTGTCCCTGAGCAGGTATCAGAAGTGCCAAAAACAGAACAGAAATCATTAAAGAAAAATATCGAACTGCAAAAAATAAATCAGTATGCAGAAAATATTTTAGCAAGCGAAATAAAAACAGAAGAGAGTTTTGTCCCTGAGCAGGTATCAGAAGTGCCAAAAACAGAACAGAAATCATTAAAGAAAAATATCGAACTGCAAAAAATAAATCAGTATGCAGAAAATATTTTAGCAAGCGAAATAAAAACAGAAGAGAGTTTTGT
>CAYWFU010000059.1:0-18831 GCA_964457585.1 uncultured bacterium
TCAACGATATTTTTTTAAAATATCTTGGGTAACATTTTTTATGACGCAATTCGAATAAGCAATTATTATTGCATTTTTTATAAAATCATTATATTATATATAATCTTTTTAATTAATATAAAGGGACAAATAATTATGTGTAGATTAGCGGCAATAATTTCAAATGAATATTTTTCTCCGATGGAAAATATTTTAGCTTTGAATACGATGAAAGAAGGACATGATGGTTCAGGGCTTGGGCTTGTGATGAAAAATCTTGGTGGAGAGTTTGAAGATTTAAAAGAATATCCTATACTTTCTGCTATTTGTGATGATAAAAGGTTATCAGAATTAGAAAATTTTATGCAGGATATGGGATTTGAACAAAAATTTGCATGGACACCCAAAATAAAATATAATCCAAAAAGTGAAATAAAAAAACGCGATCATTATATTGCAAGAGCATATGATTATGCTGATAAAAATAAAGATCTTACAAAAGAAGAAAAGGAAAATTTATTACTTAATACAAGACTGCAATTAAGAGCAATGGGTGAAAAAGACGAATCAATTTTAGCTTTTTCATTCTGGCCTGATATTATTACTCTTAAGGAAGTCGGTGACCCGCTTGAAATTGGTGAATTTTTTGGACTGGATAAAAAGCCAATAAAAGCTAAAATAATTTTTGCGCAGGGAAGGCAAAATACAAATTATGCAATTTGTCTTTATGCCTGTCATCCATTTTTTATACAGGGCTATTCAACTATGACTAATGGAGAAAATACTGCTTTTGTCCCAATCAAAGAATATCTTTTAAGCCGTAATTTACCCGGATATATTGGATATAACAGTGATAGTGAAGTATTTGCTCATATATTGCATTATACTCATAAAATACTAAACTATCCGCTAAAATATTATAAACATGTAATAACACCTTTAAGTGATGCGGAAATCCAGACAAGAAAAGATAAGGATGCTCTGAAATTAATAAAAAGATCCTTGCGTCCTCTATGTATTGATGGCCCTAATTGTGTAATTGGTTTTACTCCGGATGGTTCAGTATTTATGGTGCAGGATGCAAAAAAATTAAGGCCTGGTGCTGTCGGCGGAATAAAAGGGAAATACGGACTTATGTCAGAAACATGCGGTTTAAATGAAGTTATTCCGCAAAGGGATTTATCTAAAGATATTTATCCAATGAAATATGATACGGTTATTGTTTCACCTGATGCAAAAGAAGCTAAGGTGATAAATCAATTAATAGATTAAGGGTTTGCGAAGAAATAACTTGGCATTTTCGCATCCCCTAAGAGGTAAAAAATGCAATCAACAAAAAAAATAGATCACAATGGAGAAAGAACATTATTTGATTTCCCATATATAATAGCATGGCGGGAAGACCGCTGTATACGATGCGGTAAATGTACAGCTGTATGTCCTGTTAAAGCAATAGAACCTGCTGTATTTACAAAACGTCTGGTGCAATCAACAGGGGAGATTCCCTTACCTGCCACAATACGATCAGTTTATCATGGTATACGACAGGTAACAGATATAAATCGTTATTGTACGGGGTGCGGACAATGCAGTCTTATTTGTCCTAACAGAGCTATATTACCGGAATATAATCCAAATAATAAACTTATTTTTCATATAAATAAAGGAGGCGAACCATATCGCCGCGGCGGAAGACGAAACGATCCATCAATATCAACATTAGATCAGCTTAAATTTATTCGGATATCTATGCTTACTGATCCTGCGCTGGATGCTGACAGGCATGAATTTTATTTAAGGACATTACTTGGACGTAATATTCCTGCTGAAAGATTACCTTTAAAAATTAGTGATGGGATTTTAAATGTTGCAGATGGTGCTTTTATTCCTCCTGTCAGAGAAATTTATCCTATTAGAGTCGGGGGAATGTCTGTTGGAGCGCTTTCTCCGAATATGTGGGAAGGCCTGGCAATGGGTGTTGCATATTTAAATGAAGTTTATAATATGCCTGTTGTTATGTCCACAGGCGAAGGCGGTATGCCGCCAAGACTCCTGCGGTCACGTTTTTTAAAATATTTTATTTTACAGATTGCATCGGGCTATTTTGGCTGGGATGAAATTATTCATTCTATTCCTCATATGAAGGAAGATCCTGCTGCAATTGAAATCAAATATGGACAGGGAGCAAAACCAGGTGATGGCGGGTTATTAATGGCTTATAAAGTATTGAGCCTGATAGCAAAAATCCGCGGTGTACCTATGCATGTTGATCTGGCTTCACCTCCAACTCATCAGACTAAATATTCTATAGAAGAAGCTGTAGCAAAAATGATCATTTCCATGTCAATGGCATGGGGCTTCCGTGTACCGGTATACCCGAAAATTTCAGGAACAAAAACAGCATTAGCTGTATTAAATAATCTTGCGCGCAATCCATATGCCTCTGCACTTTTAATCGATGGCGAAGATGGTGGAACTGGCGCTGCATATAATGTTTCAATGGATAAAATGGGACATCCAATTGCCTCCAATATACGCGATTGCTACTTAAATTTAGTAAAAATCGGCAAACAGAATGAACTGCCGTTATTTGCCGCAGGCGGAATAGGTAAAACCGGAAATCTAGCGGCAAATGCAGCAGCTTTAATTATGCTTGGAGCCTCCGGTGCTGATGCTGGAAAATATTTTATGCAGGCAGTTGCAGGATGCGATGGCAATGAATATAACAAATGTAATTTATGCAATACAGGCTTATGTCCAAGAGGTATTACAACACAAAATCCTAAACTTTACAGACGTCTTGACCCTGAAAAAGTTGCAGAACGATTAGTGGACATTTTTCTAACTGCTGATAAAGAATTAAGAAAAATATTTGCCCCGCTTGGCAGAAGCACCCAGCTTCCTATTGGCATGTCAGATGCTCTTGGAACTTGCGATAAATCAATTGCTGAAAGACTGGGTATAAGTTATGTATGTTGAGTTAGGAGTAAATTCCATTGGATATATTAAATCCCGAGCAGAGTCAGGCTGTAGAAACAACAGAAGGTCCTGTTATTATTATTGCCGGTGCAGGAACAGGAAAAACACGGGTAATAACTGAAAAAATTTCTTATATTATAAATCAAAAAAAAATCTCACCCAGAAATATTTTAGCTTTAACATTTTCAAATAGAGCCGGTTCTGAAATGCAGGATAGAGTGAATGAAAAACTTTCTACATTCTATTATGATTTAGAAATAGGAACATTTCATAGTTTCTGTAATCGCATTCTTCAGGAATATGGCTTCCATATTGGGATATCATCGGATTATACTTTATTAGATAATGTCGGACAGATATTATTTTTGCAAAAAATTTACGATAAATTAAATCTGAATTACTATTATACCTTATCCTCAAATATTTCCACTTTAATGGCATTCTCTAAATTTTTTTCAAGATGTAAAGATGAAATGGTTTTTCCGGATGATTTTCAAAAATATATTGAGTTAAAAGAAAAAGAATATGAATCAAATAAAAACAATTTGAATGCAGTGGAAAAAGTTTCTTTTGAATCATATCTTCAGGAATTAAAAGAACAGTCATATGTTTATAAAATCTATCAGGAGGAGCTTTTAAAATCAAACTGCTTATCTTTTAACGATTTGATAATTTACAGCATTCAATTGTTTATAAAACGCCCTCATATTCTTGCCAAATTTCAGGAACGTTTTAAATATATTCTTGTTGATGAATTTCAGGATACAAATATTGCGCAGATTGAACTGCTGCGTTTATTAAGCGCTAAATACCGCAATATTACTGTTGTAGGGGATGATGATCAGAGTATTTATCATTTCCGCGGAGCAAGTTATGCAAGCTTTACCCGTTTTAAGGAAATATTTCCTGAATTAAAAAAAATAACACTAAATCAAAATTACCGCTCTACGTGCAAAATTTTGGCATTAGCCAATGAAGCAATAAAACTTAATGCGGAAAGCCGTTTCGATCCGGATAAAAAGCTTTTTACAAAAAATGAAGAAGGTAAAAAAACAAAACTTATTATTACTAAAGATTACATATATGAAGCTCAGGCAATAGCTGCAGAACTTAAAAAAATATTTAATGAACTGCCTGAAGACAAAAAATCATGGAATCAAATTGCCATACTTTATCGTGCACACAGTCACAAGGACAAACTGCTTGAAATTTTGAGAAACGAAAATATCCCTTTTCAAATCAAAGGATCGATTGATTTATTTAACCAGTCTGAAGTTAAAGACATTCTTGCGCTATTAATGGTAATTCATAATCCGGATGATAATATTAGTTTATTTCATTTATTTTCTTTTGATATCTGGAATTTTTCATGGGAAGATAGGCTTTATCTGAATAAAATTGCAAGAGAAAAAGAAATTCCCTTGTTTGAAGCTATTGATGCGGATGAACGAACAAAAAATATTTTTAGTGAAATAAAACAATTTATAGGTAAATTACATGATAAGGCTCAAAATATCTTATTATGGGAAATTTTTTCGGAAATAATCAAAGAAATAGAACAGAAAACAAAAACTGACAATCAAAAACCTAAAATATTTGAAAATAAATTCGTTATTGATTTTTTTTCATTAGTCACTGATTATATCGAAAATAATCCTTCTCATAAGCTTCAGGATTTTATTACTTATCTCGATATTTTTATACAACTTGGTGGAACAATAGCATCAGAAAAGTATCAAACAACAGATTCTGATGCGGTTCAGCTAATGACTATCCACTCTGCAAAAGGATTGGAATTTCCCTATGTATTTATTATTGGGCTTGCATCACGCCGTTTTCCTGCATTAGAAAGAAATGATTCAATCCCGTTTCCTGATGATCTTATGAAGGAGCCCTTACCTCCCGGAGACTATCGTCTTCAGGAAGAAAGACGATTATTTTATGTTGCGCTTACACGTACATGCAAACAGCTTTATCTTTCATGCATTGAAAAAAAGGGGACACCTGTATCTCAATTTATAAAAGAAATAAAAAATATGAATCTGGCGCATCTGATTGAAGAGTATAAATTGGATTTTCCGGAAATAAATATTTCAATTTTGCAGGGGAAAAATATTAATGCACTGCCTTCAATTCTGTTGCCTAAAATTGATGAATTTTCTTATACTCAATTACAAATATATGATGACTGCCCTCTAAGATACAAATATAATTATATGCTTCGTATTCCTATTCCGCCGAATCCGATATTTTCTTTTGGAATTATAATGCATTCTGTTTTACAGGAATATTATTTAAAAATTAAAGAGGGATTAAAACCCGGCTGGGAAGAAATAAAAATAATTTTTGAAGAAAAATGGTCACCTAAAGGTTTTAAAAGCATTTCAGAAACTGAAAAAAATAAATCAATTGCATTAAACCAGCTGAAAGAATTTTTTGAAAAAAATCAGCATCTTCCCCAAAATCCTATAATGCTGGAACAAAAATTTGATATTTATATTGATGGAGCAAAAATAATCGGACGTATTGATAGGATAGATGATATAACAGAAGGCAGAAGGCAGAAGGCAGAAGGCAGAAAACAGAAGACAGAAGATAGAAGACAGAAGACAGAAGATAGATTTGTTGAAGTTATTGATTACAAAACAGGGAAGCCGAAAGATCAAAAATATGTTGATAAGGATCTTCAGCTTTCAATCTATGCTATTGCCTGTAAAGAAAAATTTGGATTTATACCGGCTTTGCTTAGTTTCTATTATTTAACAAATAATCAAAAAATTTCTACAACACGGGAAGAAAAAGAATTAATAAATACTAAAAACAAAATTGGAGATATTATTCATAAGATTCGGTCTCTTGATTTTACTCCCAAACCTTCGGAGTTTAAATGTTCAAGATGTGATTATAAAAATTTTTGCGCATATTATTAAGTATATACTCAGCAAGGTCATAAATTCGCATTTTTGCGCTGGTCTTGGACATCGATAGCTACGTTGCTCAGGTTCGAAATAATACAAGGCTATTTCTCACCTTCGCGCCTTGCTCTCAATGCCCAATCCTCACCGAAAAAATGCGAATTTATGACCTTGCTGAGTATAAAAAATATCCCCACCGTAATGCCGTTGTGAGATAATAGATTTTGAACCTGTTTGTTAACAGGTGGGTGCCCTCTTAGATATTTTATGCATCCTCCCCTAGAAGAAGGTTTGCATGCCATATCTAAAGTTAGACTCCCTTTGTAATTCTGTTGGCTCAAAAATATTATTCTTAAACGGACATGGCAGGGATATTTATTTTATACCATATAAATTATTTTAATGCAACTTTTAAATTCGAATTTTTAATATCTATTGACTTTAATAGTTGATTTTAATAGAATACTTTCCTGTATGGATAAAAATACATCATGGCTCTTGTCTGGTGAAATACTTATAATGCTTTTTCTTCAAATCCCCGTGAATATTTTTTTCTATCTTTTGTATCAACCTTATGTTATTCGACCATATACTAATATGCTGTATTTTTTTATATTATGTATAGTCGGATATTTATCTGCAAAAAAATATGGTAATTTAGAACATTTATATGATAAAAAATCCGGAATAAAATCAGTATTAATAGGCACGATATTAATGATAATAATATATTTAATCATGAAATATCGTATTGAACTTTTTGGAAATTTTCAGTTTTTTCAAAAAATACAAAAAATGAATGAGGGGCACTGGCAGTTTTTTACTAAGCCATGGCATGAAATAAATATTTTTCTTTCTGTAGCAGGTATTTTTCTGGTAGTTGTAGCTATGGAATTTTTTTATCGAGCATATATTCAAGAATTACTAAATAAATATTTTCAAAAAAATGCCGCATTATTAGGGATGTCGATTTTGAGTGGTTTACATAGCGCTGTGCTGGGTACAACATCAGGTTTTGTTGATTTTTCATTAGCTTTAATCTGGGGTTGGGTATACAGTAATTCAGGTTTATATGGTGCAATATTTGTACATATGGTTTGGGATATATTATTTATTTATTTCCCGGGAAAATGAAAGGAGAAAAACATTGGAAGATTTTAAAAACCAAAAAGGATATAAAGATTTTATCAAGGATATTAATACAAAAGAAAAGCAGGATGAAAAACGTGAATATGTTCAACAGGTTTTTACAACAATTGCTCCTGTCTATGATTTAATGAATACTTTAATGAGTTTTGGACTGCATTATAGATGGAGAGAATTTTCTGTTACTCTCACGGGTTTAAAAAAAGGCGGGTATGCTCTTGATATGTGCACCGGTACTGGTGATTTTGCTATTGAATTAGCTAAAATAGTTGGTAAAGAAGGTAAAATAAAAGCCTGTGATTTCTGTGAAGCAATGATTGTAAAAGGCAGGGAAAAAATTAAGGGTACAGAATTTGAATCTGTAATTGATTTCGGTTTAGCTAATATTGAAAATATACCTTTTCCTGATAATGAATTTGAAGCTGTAACCGTAAGCTGTGGGGTTCGAAATAGTACTGACATCCCTAAATCTTTTCGTGAAATGACACGAGTAATAAAACCTGGCGGTCGTGTTGTGTGTCTGGATTTAGGTCATCCTGAAGTGCCTGTTTTCAGAGAATTGTATAATTTTTATTTTTTTAAATTAGTACCTGTTTTGGGAAAAATGATATTAGGTAAAAAAGATCCATATAATTATCTTCCGAATTCATTAACAACTTTTCCAAGTCAAAAAGAAATAAAAAAAATTATGGAAGATGCAGGACTTGCAGATGTAAAATATCATAATTTACTAGGTGGAGCAATGGCAGTACATGTGGGAGTAAAGAAGTGAATGCATTAAATTTTAGAGAAAGAATAAAAAGTATTTATAATATGCTTCTTTTTCCATATATACTTTTATCGCTTCCATTTGCATTTATAGGAGCAATTCTTGCTCTACGTGGCTTACCATCAATCTATCAATTTTTTTGGATTTTAATGGCTATGTTTGGTGCAAGAAATGGGGGTATGGCTCTAAATCGTTTAATTGATATGAAGATAGATGCTCTAAATCCCCGGACGCAAAATAGAGCTCTGCCAAAAGGTGAAATTTCCAGAGCAGAGACTTTATTATTTGCTGTATTTTTTTTAGCTATTTTTTTATTTTCCGCCTATAAACTTAATTATTTATCTTTTAAAATAGCTCCATTTTTAATAATATTTTTAATCGTTTATTCCTTTCTAAAGCGATACACATGGATTGTTCATTTTTTTCTTGGACTTATTCAAAGTTTTGCGCCTATTGGCGGCTGGATTGCTGTAAAAGGTGAAATGAATTTTATAGCTTTTCTTATTGGGTTGGGTGTACTTTTATGGTCAGCAGGGTTCGATATAATTGATAAATGTCCTGATGTGGAATTTGATAAAAGCTTAGGACTGCATTCGATTCCGCAATGGCTGGGTATAAAAAAATCCCTCTGGTTTTCACGCTTATTTCATTTTACTTTTATAATAATTTTTATAATGATATATTATCTTTACAATCTTGGATTTTTATTTCTTCTGGGAGTTTTATTGTCTGGCGTGATACTTGCGTATGGACATTATTTAATAAAATATGATGATATGAGTAAAGTTGATGCAGTGGTTTTTTATGCAAATGTTTTAGTAGGGATTATTATGCTTATTTTTACATTGCTGGATGTTTTAAATTAGGCTCGATAAATCGAGCAACTACAATGCAATATGTTTGTAGTTGCCCAATTCATTGGGCATATTTAATTTTCTGTATATTAAAAGGAGAAAAAAGTGCCAATCGTGAATATTCAAATGCTAAAAGGCCGTACTTTAGAACAGAAAAAAGTTTTAACTAAAGCTGTGACTGATGCAATTGTTTCTTCAATTAATGTAAAACCTGAAGTTGTATGGGTTGTTATTGAAGAAATGGAAAAAGAAAATTTTGCCACAGGCGGGGTATTGCATTGTGAAAAAAAATAATTTATGCAACTATTCAGGTATTTAGCCTGAAGGCTGAAGTCCTAAATACCTTCCACCTTCAGTCTAATTACCCGAATTATTTTTTTTCTAATATCTTTGTTGAATCAGATTTATCTTTTACAAATTTAAATTCTGACACTCCGATACGTACTGTTCCTGCAAGTCTATTCCCAAGCAAGATTGGATGAGAAAATTCTTTAATTTTTAAATAATCGGGATTGGTTAAATTTAATCCGCTAAATGCCGGACTGGATTTAAATAATACTCGTTCTCCATTTTGAGATAAAATCATTACGTACATAATATTTTTGTTTTTTAATGCAATATTAATATGATTAAACAACTTATCATAATTTGCTGTTTCAATGAAATCCAGACTTGATAATGCAATACCCTCAGCAGTCATTTTTACCCATTCTGAGATTTCATTCTCCAGAACAGTATTTATTTCTTTATAAGTCATATGGATAAAATTTGTTGAATCTTCATCTTTTGATTTGACAGTTTTATTAGTGTTAACTAAAGCACTCCGGATTTCATCATATTCCTTAACAGTGATTTCCCCTGATGGATTAAAAATAAATTCATTATCTTCAATGGAAGCATTTATTTCCATATTGTCATATATTAATGAAACTATAATTTCATCTTTTTCATTAAGCCATTCATATTTTATCGGGAAAAAGTAATCACCTCTAATCCACAATTTAACTTTTTTAATAAGCTCATTTTCAGTCAGGATTGGTTTTTTTAATTTCATTTCTATTGTATAAATTGTGCCCTGTTCATCTATTTTAATATCAAATCTATCCTGGGTAAATTGTTTGAATTCCATTTTACTAAATAGTTTCAAATATTTTTTATCTGTTTCATTAAAAAGTGACTCATATTCTGAAAGCTGATTTCTGTCCATACGAATCACTTCATTTTTTAAAGGTAAATAAAACATGACAAGATTTTGATTGATTATTTTACTTTTTTGTAAAAGAGCGGGGGAAATAAGTTCATATTTTATCTTTCGATAGATTGTTTCATCCATTAAATTTAAATTAACAATTTTATCCTGATTCTGCTGAAAAAATAATATATAATCACTTTTTGTAGGGTCCTTCGCTATAATTTTGATTTTAAATGTAAAATTATTACCGTCAGATTTTTTAGTTGTAAAAAGGAATGTTGCGCGATATGAATCTATTGCTTTTGTCCTGAGAGACCCATCCATGAGCTTTTGAGTAGTTGATGAAATATTATTGCCAGCAGTATTTTCCATTGATATAGTATTAATTTCATCAGGCGCAGACTCTTCCTGGTATTGTTTTGTTAGTTCAGATATGGTATCAAAATTATCAATAAGTTCATTGCGCGGTATAATAGCAAGTATGATCCATCCCATTTCCTGAAACGGATTGTATCCAATTACAAATTCCTGATTATTATAAATATATTCTCCCCATCCATTCTGATTGGTGCGCATCTTTTTAAAAATTGCATCGAATCCTGCAGCATTTATTTTATTGATATTTTCGCTCATTATTTTATTTCTATCAGGATTGGTAAGATAAAGCCCATCAGAACTTATAATATAGAATTGTCCGGATGCAGTGATTTTATTATTATTTATTTTGTTTATTATTTCTTCAAAATCCCAATCAAACTCTAAAACAGCTTTGCTCACATCACCCAGATTTACAATTAATGTTGCTAATCGAATAATAGGTTTTTTAGATATTTCTGAAATGATAACAGGAGATAAATAAACCTGTCCGACTTTTGATTTTGAAGTAATTTTAAAATATTCACGCACACTTTCATCTTTTAAATCTCCATCTGGTATGCTATTAATTACTTTAATTATTTCCTTCCCGCGATTATCCAGTAATCTGATTGCAGGATATTCTTTCATTTCTTTAGAAAAATTGATAATATTTTTGATCCATGCTTCTTTCCCCCCCTGGGTATATGTTCTTAACATATCAGCAAGTGTCAGCAAATCATTACTTTTATCTTTTAATTTTTCACGCAGGGATTGGGTAAGTTCTTCTGTTTTGCTTACTAACTTTTCAGCATTTTGTATGTTTATTTCAGAAGAAAAAATATTAGATACATATAAGAAAAATATTAGAATAAATAATTTAATAGATCTCATTAAGAAATACCTTATCTTTGTTTGTTTAATTCAATACATAGCGGGACTTCATTGCAATTCGGAAACAGGACACATTTTATGCACTCACTCCATACTTTATGGGGCAAAGTTGATTTTTCAATTTGTGTAAAGCCATATTTAATAAAGAATTTAGGTATATATGTTAAAACAAAAACCTTTTTTATTCCAAGATCATATGCATCATCTAAACACGCTTTTATAAGTTCCCTGCCTATTCCTTTTTTAAGCGATTCTTTTTTTACAGCAAGAGATTTTACTTCTGCTAAATATTCCCAGCTTGGATGAAGAGCGCAAACGCCTAATATTTCTGAGTTCACTTCATATACATAGAAATCTCTAATGTTTTCATAAAGTTCACTTAAAGAACGGGAGAGCATTTTATTTTTTGATGCATAATAATTAATAAGATTTTGGATTTTTGGGACATCATCTATTTTTGCTTTACGAATTATAAAAATCACCTCTTTCGAAATAGGGTTCTTCATAAACTAAGAGGTCGTGTCTTATCTATCATAGTTTTGCAATATGGTATTTTTTCTTTCGCCATTGAAATCCATTTGCTATTTTGTGTTACAGAATAAGCTTCAGGAATAGTAACTTCTTTAATATTATTTCTTTTTATAATTTCAATTTGCTGGGCTGTCAAAGGTGTATAAGAATCCGCAATCATTTCACCAGGAATTTGTTTTTCTATTTCAGCTTCTCTTAAACCATCCGGATATATTGGGTCAGCAAGTATATCTCCCTGAGATAAAATATCTGGAGCAACATATTTTCTTGTACCTGATGTAAGAAGTTGTTCTACTGTCTGAAAAGCCCATAATGCTTCTCTGTAGCTATTATATGCTATTTCCAGTTCATTTTTCTTGAACGCTGCATCTGCTTTTGTTAAAAAAGAATTTCCTTCACCATAAGAATTCTTAGCTCGTGAAAGCAGTTCAATCCATGATAAAACAAAAGTGATACAGAATACGAGTGCAAGTATTCCAATAAACTGCAATATTTTTTTACCTTCAATCATCTTATTCCTCTCCTGATTTAAAATTTGTATTTTCAATATAATTAAAATTTATTTAGTCATTTAATGATATCAACTTATCATAATATCATAGCTATTTATAAAATCAAGATTTTTTTATCGAATGTATAAATTAAATCTTGCATTATCCTAATAATGTAATTAAAATATAATATAATATAATAAAAAATAATAATTATAAGAGCAATAAATCTACTTATAACACGCAAGTGAAAAACCTGCCTGCGTGTTATAAGTAGGTTGTTTCTCAGTGTAATGTCTTATGAAGTATATGGAATTGGATACAAATAATATGACAACACAGCACAAAGTAATATTTGGAAATTGCATGAGCATGGAAGAGCTTTCTAATGAAAGTATCCATTTTATTGTAACATCTCCACCATATTTTAATGCACCTTTTGATTATCAAGGTTTATTTAATAATTACAGCCAATATTTGGGCGTTTTGAAAAAATTTGCAAAAGAATCATTCAGAGTTTTACAAGAAGGAAGAATATTTGCTTTAAACATTGATGATATGTTAGTTGATGGACAAAAATATCCAATTGTTGCTGATGCAATTATAATATTTCAGAATGCTGGTTTTAGATATCGTGATAAAATTATTTGGAAAAAACCTGATGGATATTTAAGGATAAGCAAACGAAGTGGCGTTTTATTACAAAATCCTTATCCTATGTATTTTTACCCAGATAATTTATTGGAAAGTATAGTTATCTTTCAAAAAGGAAAATTTAATTATCACTCAATTTCAAGAGAAAAGAGAGAATCCTCCAAAATAGATATAAAAGAATTTCAACAAAATAACTGGCATAAAACAATTTGGGAAATAACAAACGTATTACCTGGTTCTAAACTTGGAAAAGGTATTGCTGCCTTTCCAGATGAATTAGCTTATCGACTAATTAAACTTTTTTCATATGTTGGCGAGACCGTATTAGATCCTTTTTTAGGAAGCGGAACAACAATAAAAGTTGCAAGGCAATTAAAAAGAAATTCAGTTGGTTATGAAATTATTCGAGATTTGGAACAAACAATTAGAAAAAAAACTGGTTTTGCAAATAAAACAAATGATGATATTATTGATATAATCGAAAGAAAAGAAGGAAAATATAAGTATGTTTTGTTAGATTATATTGAAAAATTGAAAAATACACAGAGAGATAACGCATGAATATTTTTGCTGAAATAACAGGGATAAAATACAACATATATTGTGCAAGTAAACTTGATAAAATTGATTTTTCGAACTTTAACATTAATTCAATGCCAGCAAGCTGTATTATAAATGATGATAAATTTAATTATGGTATTTCAAAATGGGTATCGCCCAAAAGAACACGTTCCTATCCTTTTGAAAGAGTTTACAACACTCTTTTATCATCAAAACGAATTACTATAATTCCAATAATTAAAGATGAAGGTTTTAAGGGGGACAGAGATTTTATTCAGTGGGATACAGTTTCTTTGATGAGCCTTTTAGATGTTTATGTTATTCTATCATATTACCGAGAAGCAGATAAACATAAAACACGAGAAAATAAAATTACAAATCAAAAATTTGATAATGATTATGTAAATCAAAAAATAATTGAAATTAGCAATTATCACAGTTCCGCATTGCACTGGAATCTAAAAGAAATAAAGGAATCATTATCAAACTTGATTTCAAAAGTCAAAAAATCATATTCTAGAATAAGCAATGAACTTGATATAAAATTACATAATGACAAAGGAATTGATAGATTCCAAAAACAATTTTTAAATGGTGTTACCGAATTTATGGAAACATCTCGTCAAAAAGCGAAAGATGCACAAAATAGAGAACAGCAAACAATACAGCCAAAAGAAGCTTTGTCAACACAAACTAAAGCTACTATTACGATAAAAAATTATCTGGGCGGTGTTTACTATTTTACTACCGATGAAATAGAATTAAAAACAGACAAATTATTCCTAATAGAAGGGAAACATTCAAAAAACTCAAAACTTCCTAGCCTGGGTGATATTAAAGACGGTTTATTGAAGATGATACTTTATACAAATCTTAAAAACGTTCAAATAAATAATAATAATATTGAAACAATACCTGTATTGAAACTTACTTCTTCAAAATTAGTAAGTAGCATTTCATCAAAAAATACCGAAAAAGAAATTTTGGATTTTTTTATAATAAATAACTTTTCAAAAGAGCAAATTGAAGTCGTGAAAAATACTTTTAGAGAAAGTAATGAAAATAATTTTATTGTATTAATTAAAAAGGCAGATTAAATGATTAAAAGTCCATTACGATATCCTGGTGGTAAAAGTAAAGCAATTAAATTTATATCACCATTAATTCCACAATTTAATGAATTTAGAGAACCTTTTGTTGGTGGTGGCTCTGTTTCTATTTATTTAAAACAAAAATTTCCAAACAAAAAATTTTGGATTAATGACATTTACAAAAATTTATTTTATTTTTGGACATATTGCGAAAGCAATCCAGATGAATTAATTGCACAAATAAAAGATTGGAAACTGAAATTTGATGAAGGGAAAAAATTACATCGCTTTTTAATAGAAAACATTGATAATTTTGATGAATTAAAAAAAGCTGCTGCATTTTTTGTTTTTAATAGAATAACATTTTCAGGAACTACAGAAAGCGGTGGATATTCAAATGCAGCATTTGAAAAAAGATTTACAGAATCTAGTATTGATAGAGTAAAACAATTGTCAACAATTTTACGCAATACTAAAATTACAAATTATGATTATGAAGAAGTAATTGAAAAGCAAGGTGATAATGTTTTTATATTTCTTGACCCGCCTTACTATTCAGCAACAAAATCTGCATTATATGGAAAAAATGGCAATTTACATAAAACATTTGACCATCAAAGATTTGCAAAAATAATGAAGCAAACAGAGCATAAATGGTTAATTACTTACGATGATAGTCCATATGTTAGAAAGTTATTTTCTTTTGCTAATATTGTTGAATGGAATTTAACATATGGGATGAGAAATGTAAATGTAAATGGAAATGGAAATCAAAACGGAAAAGAGTTGTTTATTGCAAATTATGAGATAGTAATTGCAAAAAAAGAAATTCCATTATATTTTTTTGAACATGAACAAATTATACCAGAATGCTAAATTCTATATTTTATTTCTGCTCAAATTAAGCGAAATATTTGGTATGGCATTTAACATCAAGTAGTCTTTTATTGCAAGCTCCGGTAAATAAAATCCTGCAGCTGCAATCATAGCTGCATTATCAGTGCAAAGTATTGGGGAAGGATAGTAAACATTATATCCCTCTTGATTTAAAGTACTAAATTTTTTTCTTAAATAGGAATTGCAAGCTACTCCTCCGGAGATGATTAATGTAGAAACTTTTTTTATATTAAGAAGTTTATAAGTATTTAAGAATAGTAAATCTATAGCTGCTTTTTGAAAACTGGCTAAAATATTTTCTTTTTTTATTTCCTTATTTTTTTTTATAACTTCCAGTACTTTAGTCTTAAGCCCGCTATAACTAAAATCAAATTGATTCCCATGTTTAAGCTTTGGAATAGTAAAAGATACAGCAAAAGGATTTCCGTTTTCACTCATTTTATCAATTATTGGACCACCGGGATACCCCAGATTAAGTTCACGAGCAATTTTATCAAACACTTCACCGCAGGCATCATCGCGTGTAGCGGCTATTTGTTCAACTTCCAGATAATCATTTAAATAAAAAATACTGGTATGTCCGCCAGAAACCACAAGAGCCATGCATGGAAATTTTATATCATATTCAATAAAATTAGCGCAGATATGTCCATATAAATGATGAACACCAACAAGCGGAATATTTAATGCATATGCCAGGGCTTTTGCATAAGATATTCCTACAAGCAGTGACCCGACAAGCCCGGGAGCAAAAGTTACAGCAATTTTTGCAAGTTTATCTTCTGTTATTTTAGATTCTTCAAGCGCGCTTGATACAACTAATGATATATTCTCCAGATGATTTCGGGAAGCTAATTCAGGCACAATGCCGCCATACTTCTCATGTGTTTTTTGTTGCGAAGAAATTATATTAGAGAGAATTTTTTTCCCATCTTCCACAACAGATGCGCTTGTTTCATCGCATGATGTTTCAATCCCAAGAATATACATTATTGATTGCTCCGATAGTCATTTTATATGGTTAATCCGCGTTTTTCAAGTTCATGACTTGCATTTTCTACTTTATCTTCCGCTTCTTGTTTTGCAACCCAGATAATCAGCTCTTCCATCCCTTTTTCAAAACTGATTTTTGGTTTAAATCCAAGTTTTTTACTTATTTTCGAACTATCTGCGAAGCAATGACGGACATCGCCTTTACGAAATTTTCCAGCTATATCCGGTGGAATATTTTTATTAAGATTTTTAGCAATAATTTTAGCTATTTCAAGTATGGAAAGTTTTCTTCCTGACCCAACATTAAAAACTTCATAATTAGCTTCATCCTTTTCCATAGCAAGCATATTAGCCTGAACAATATCACTGACATGAATAAAGTCGCGTGTTTGCAGTCCATCTTCAAAGACTAAAGGAGGATTATTATTTAATAATCTTCCGGAAAAAATAGCTGCTACTCCAGTATAAGGATTTGATAATGCCTGCCGGCTGCCGTAAACGTTGAAATAACGTAAGGCTACTGTAGGAATATTGTAAGCCCCGCCTGTAACCAGAAACATCTCTTCGTGATCACGTTTGGTAATAGCGTAAATTGAATTAGGTATTATTTTTTTTTCTTCACTTGTAGGAATTGGCAACAGCTCATTCCCGCAATTTATGCATTTTAATTCCCAATCATGATTTAAAAGCTGATCCATAGGACGCAATGAAGGGGCTACTTTTCCGCATTTTTTGCAATTATATTCCCCTTCTCCATAAATTGACATAGAAGAAGCAACAATTAATTTGCGAATACTATGTTTTTCATTAGCAAGAATATCAAGAAGAACTGCACCCCCAAGACAATTTACTGAGACATAATGCTCAATTTTATACATGGATTGTCCAACTCCAACCATTGCTGCTTTATGAAAAATAACATCAACTCTTTGGACAACTTTTTTTAAAGATTCTCTATCTCGTATATCAGCTTTGATAAACTCAACTTCCTTATTAAGATAGTCCGGTATTTTTTGTTCCTTACCATGTACCTGAGGTTCAAGGTTATCGTATACAATTACTTTATTCCCTCTTTTAACTAATTCATCCACAATATGAGAGCCGATAAAACCAGCTCCCCCTGTTACTAAAATTCTTTCTGCCATATTTTCCTCCTAAATCTCTCTATGGTAATGTCAAAAATTAACCACAGAGAACACAGAAAAACCTTTAAATATTAATGAGTTAGAAGAGTTTTTAAGTTCTCCCCCTCTGTGCCCTCTATGTGCCCTTTAAATTATTAGCTTATTAAGCTATTTAAAATATAAAAAAAAGCATGAGACCACAGAGATTTTTTAAGATTTTAAAATAAAACTCTGTGACCTCTGTGGTTCATATTTTTCCCCTCTTTTTCATTTTACTTTTGACAGTACCCTCTCTATATTTTCGAATAAACAGCATTTACCAATAAAGGAATCATTATCTCATGATGTCCGCAAAAATGGAAGCCTTTTCCTCCGCATGATGTTGGTCTTGTAACCACATTTACATGAGGACGATAATGACTTATCATATCAAAATCAGCAGTTGTGAAATTTTTAATATTATATCCCAGATTTCTAGCTATTGTTATAGCTTTTAAAAAAACTTCAGGTAAAAGGACTGCTGACCCAAAATTAATTAAAACACCTCCGCCTTCCAGATTTATTAAATTAGATGTAAATAGTTTAAAATCACTATATGATGCTTCTCCTAAAGCTTTGCCATTAGCAGAAGGATGCTGATGAATAATATCTGTCCCAATAGCTATATGAATAGTAACAGGAATGTTATATTTTATTCCTGCATATAAGATACTTAATTCCTTATTTGGAAAATTTTCAGATTTGATTTTTTCACCAAAAGCCTGTCCTGCACCCGCACCTTTTTTTATTCCATCTTCAATTGCTTTATTCATAAAAAATCCGGTCTCATGAGCCATGCCAAAACTTCCATCCTCTATATTAATAGCCACATCTTCTGATGTTGCTCCAATCATAGCAATTTCAAAATCGTGTATTGCTCCAGCTCCATTCAATGCAACTCCTTTTAATATCCCATTTTTCATTAAATCAATAATTAAAGGACTTAACCCGCATTTAATCACATGCGCGCCCATCATAAAAATCACAGCTTTATTATTTTTATAAGCATATACTATTTTAGATATAAGCTGATTAAAATCTTTCCCTGAAAAAATATCAGGTAAGGAATCTATAAATTCTGTCATTGATGGATTCTTTTTACATATTTTAGCAAAATTTTCAATTAAAACTTTATTTTTTCGATTTTTTATTGGATAAGTTTTAATTTTTGAAAAATCAAGTTTTTGTATTTCCATATCATCTCCTATGATAAATCAGGTTAAGGCTAAGGGTTAGGTTAAGGAAAAGATAAAACCAAAAATCAATATAATGATTTATATCTTTCCTCAACCTTAACCTCAACCTTAACCTTAACCTCAACCTCAACCTCAACCTCAACCTCAACCTCAACCTCAACCTCAACCTCAA
>CAYWFU010000060.1:0-18740 GCA_964457585.1 uncultured bacterium
AGATATATTATTGTACATAGAACTGGTCTAATCCAATCACACGCAAGACATTGCTTGAAAAGTTAGCCTCTGCCGGATATGACAGGGACGAATTAAATACTTTATAGAAATTGATTAACACTGAAAAAAGTGATTTGTTTGATATTCTTGAATATGTTTCAGGTTTTATTTTCTATCAAATTTACCAGAGAAGCAATACTTGATTGGGTAATTAATTGCGGTAGATTTTGTAATGGCCTGAAGTGAAAATGACTATTGTATTTATAACCGCCATAGAAATACTTATTCTTTTATATATAATTTTATTTGATAGATAATCTAAAACTTGAAGTATAGGAATTTGAAAGCGCCCAATGAATTGGGCAACTACAACATATTGCATTGTAGTTGCTCGATTTATCGAGCCTAATTTATAAATGTACCGTTTTTAAATAACCTTTAAATAATATAAATTATTCCTGCTTTCTTGAAATATATGTAAATATAACTTAATATTTATCATGGTATATAAAATTTATAGCTTAAAAAAAATGAAATTTAAGGGGAATTTATGTCAGAGTTTTTTTTACAGAATATGGATATTATTTATTTTTTTTATGGTTTGTCTTTTTTGCTTATGGGAATTGCTATTTTAATTCAACTTCCATTTCAAGAAAATAAAAGTATATATTTCCCAGAAGTTGGTGTTGTCTGGATGCTTGGTGTTTTTGGTGTTTTACATGGTTTGCATGAATACTTCGAAATTTTAATAATTCTTAAAGAAGAACATGAATTTTTAAAAAACATTGATTGGATTTTAGTATTTGCATCTTTTTTTTTCCTATTTATTTTTTCTCTTGAATTATATCGGATTATTTTAAATATAAAAAATCCAAAAACTATTTTAAATAATAACAATTTTTTTTATGGAATAATTGGGATATATTCTTTGCTTGTTTTAGGAATCCCTTATCATTTTAGTAATAATTTTAATCAAACTATAAATATTTTCAGCAGATACTTTTTTTGCTTGCCAAGTTCTCTATTAATTAGCAAGGATGCATTGCAATATTTTAAATATGATAAAGAAAAATTAAAAAAATTTAAGATAGATAAATATATTCATGTTATTGGAATTAGTTTTCTTTTTTATGGAATAACATCTGGAATATTTGTGGAAAAAGCTGAATTTTTTCCTGCTAACATAATTAATAAGGAAATTTTTTTCCAAATATTCGGGTTTCCTGTAATTACCTTGCGCATGATTAGCGCTTTTTTTATTGCATGGGCTATTTTTAATTTTTTAAGGATACTAAATCAGGAATATGCTCTAGAAATAAAATCGCTATTGATTGAAGCAAATTTAAATAGAGAAGAATTAAAAATTAAAACTAAACAATTAGAAGAAGCAAATAAAGTCAAAAATGATTTTATTGCAAGCGTTACTCATGAATTAAAAACACCGCTTAATTCTATTCTTGGTTTCTCAGAAATTTTATTGGATAAAAGTGCCGGACCTCTTAACGAAAAACAGATTGAATATTTAAAGAATATTGAAATAAGCGGTAAGCGATTGCTAAAAATGATTCTCTCAATCATAAATATTTCAAAAATTGGAGCTCACCATATTGATTTTATTATGTCTAATTTTTCTATTAAGGAAGTAATTAATCAGGCTGTTAATGGTATGCTGCCATTAATATCAAAGAAAAAAATTAAATTTTCTGAAAAAATTGAAATATTAAATGAAATTATTATTGGAGATGTTCAAAAAGTCAGGCAAATAATTGATAATTTATTATCTAATGCTGTTAAGTTTACATCTGAAAACGGTAGAATAGAATTAAGAATTAAAGTACAAGATAAATTTTTTAAAAATAATATATACATAAAATATATTTTAATTGAAGTTGAGGATACCGGGATTGGAATCTCACCTGAGAACATTACAAAAATTTTTGAAAAATTTGTTCAAATTGATCATAATATTTCAGGATCTGGTCTTGGATTAGCTATCTGCAAAAAGTTTGTTGGATTTCATGGCGGTGAAATTGGAGTTAAAAGTGTCCCCGGAGCTGGTAGTACGTTCTACTTTACATTACCTATTATCAATGAAGTATATGCTAATATTTATTTTCCGATTTTACAGTCAGTTATATCATATGAGAGAGAAAATATACCGCTTGTTTTTTGTAAGATAAAAAATCTGGATAATATTGGAGATGAAAAGAAACAAACAAATTATTTAAATTTAGTGGAGGAACAAATTAATTCCTTATTTAGAATGGATGAAGATAAAAAAATTTTTCACAGAAAACATGGTATTTTTTTAATACTTTTAAATATAGATTTTGATAAATGCGATTTAATAATAAAAAGAATTAATGAAAATATAAAAAAATCGTTTTCAATTAATGACTATGATAATAAATTGGAATTAGAAATAAAAGTTTTATATTTTAAAGGGAAGAATCCGGAAGATATTTTGGCTGAATGTATGGAAATTTTGACATAGGAGATGGTATGAAAGATTGAGGTTGAGGTTAAGGTTGAGGAAAGATTTAGAGCATTATGTTGGTTTTTGGTTTTATTTTTTCCTTAACCTGTCCCTTAACCTTAACCTGATTTATCGTAGGAGAAAGATATGGATTTTAGTCCATTGTTTCTTTTAATTAAACCTAAAATATTAATAGTAGACGATGAAGATATGAATATTAAACTACTTGAAGCTATTTTATTTGATAAAGGTTATGAGATAATTGTTGCTCATGATGGATTGGAAGCGCTTGAAAAAATTTTTCAAATTCCTTTTGATCTTATTCTGCTGGATATACGGTTACCTAAACTTAATGGACTTGATGTCTGCCGACAGGTAAAAGCAAATGAAAAAACTCGATTAATACCGATTATTCTTATATCTGCTCTTGATGAACTGGTAGATAAAATAATGGGAATAGATGCCGGAGCAGAAGAATATATGGTAAAACCTATTGAAAAAATCGAACTTCTGGCAAAAATTAAACATTTAATAAAAGTTAAACGTTTGAATGATCATCTTGAAAGTGTTGAAAATGTTATTCTCACTCTCGCACGTACAGTTGAAGAAAGAGACGCATATACAAAAGGGCATGCTGATCGTGTTGCAAATTATGCTTATAATCTGGCAAAGGAGATTCATTTATCAGATGAAGAATTAGAAATTATTAAAAAGGGTGGAATTTTGCATGATATTGGTAAAATAGGAATTAGAGATTCAGTTCTTAACAAACCCGGAAAATTAACTGATGAAGAGTTTGAAATAATAAAAGAACATCCAGCTAGAGGTTATGGAATATGTTTAGCATTGGAAAAAACAATGGCTGGAATTTTGCCAATTGTACGTCATCATCATGAAAAATTGGATGGAAGCGGGTATCCTGATGGTTTAAAAGGACAACAGATTAATACGCATGTGCGTATTATGTCTATTGGAGATGTTTTTGATGCATTAGTTACAGATAGACCTTACCGCACAGGTATGTCTGTTGAGAAAGCATATCAGATTATGAGAGAAGAAGCAAATAAGGGATGGTGGGATAAGGATTTATTAGAAAAATTCATTAAAATGCAGGGGAATAAAAAATAGATTTTTATGTTCTATCATACTGTCGCACTACCGCACTATAGCACTGTATGAGATTAGTTTTTACAACAACGAAATCCAAGGTCAGAATAGTATAAAGTAGGATTAAGCCCAAATTTGCTTGTACATTGTGTATCTTCATGTCCGCTATCCCAGAAACCGCCGTAATATATAGCTCCCGGTTTATCTGTCCATTCCCATACATTACCACTCATATCATAAACACCATAATCACTTACACAATCAGGATACATTCCAGCCGGAGACGGACCTTTTTCCCAGCGCATAAAAGTACGGCATTTATGCGGCAAAAATTCGTTCCCATATGGATAAGTTAAATTATTTGGTCCACTGCAAGCTAACTCCCATTCATCTGCTTTACATAAACGTTTTCCTTGTTGTTCACATAATTTTACTGCAGTAGTCCAATTTACATTAATTAATGGATATGCTCCTTTTTCATTAGGATATTCATATTTATCTATGCAAAATTTTCCTTCAACTTCAACCATGTTTACAGGACATCTGTAAACTACAACTTTGATTTCATCTATACCGCTTGCTAATTTATTATCCAGAACACGAAATACAGCATTATAAGTTTTTGCTTCAGTATAAATATAAGATGCTTTACCATCTATTGATGAACTCCAATCAAATGTTCCATTACCATCAAAATCCCATTCATATTTAATAATTTTACCATCCCTGTCTTTTCCTGAACCATTAAAAATTACAGGGGTATTTACAGTTGTTGTTATATCATTGCCTGCATCGCCAATAGGAATAAGATTTCCAGTTAATTCATCAATGTTCAAAGCTTCTATATCATATAATTTTTCTTTATCTTCAGGTATTGCTACTTTTACAGAAATAGCATATATTGATTCATTACCATTAGGTAAAATACCTGTAACAGTATAATAATATATTTCTCCTTCGAAAACATTATGATCAGTAAAGGTTGCGTCTTTCACTATTTCAGAATTAATTTGCATGAATAGTTCATTTTCTTTAAAACTTCTATAAATATTATATCCGCCTTTATATAGTTTTACATCAGGAAGCTCATTCCAAAAAATATGAATACTTTTATCTAATTCATTGAATGTAGCGCGTAAATTTTCAGGTGGATACTGTAAAGTGATATTTCTTGGAGTTATTGATTCAGGTTTTGTATATGCAAGAGGTGTTCTTGGACCCGGGATAGATGCACAACCTGTTAAATAATATATGGATATAATCATTGCAAAAAAACAAATAAACTTTTTCATAATTACCATTTTATGTTATCTTAATTTATAAGATTAAATATATTTTGTTTTGTATGTTATAATATAAAAATCTAAAAAAGTCAATAATCTTATTTATTTTAAAAAATCGGGAGTATAAATGTTTAAAGAAAGAAAATTTTTTTTATATACAGGAATTTTTTTAATTACATTAAGCACACTCATTTATGAAATTTTATTAACCCGGATACTTTCAGTTTTAATGTATTACAATTTTGTTTCAGCAATTATTGCACTGGCTCTATTTGGTTTATCAATAAGCAGTATATATGTATATATTCATCAGGATAAATATTTAAAAGAAGATATTCCTGAAAAAATTGCTTATTTTAGCAAACTTTTAGTTTTTTCTGTATTCACTATTTTTCTTGTATTGATATTTTTTAGACTTTTCCCTGAAATAATTGAAAGATTTCTATCTATATTTCAACCTGTTGATATAGATAATGAGTATTTATTGGGGAATAAACTAATCGATAATATTGCTATTTTTATTACCACATCAGTATTTTTTATTCTTATCACAATCCCTTTCTTTTTAAATGGCATGTGCATCACTTTAATAATGTTAAATTTTTCTCAGGATATTAGTTTTATATATTTTAGTGACTTAATTGGTGCAGGACTGGGATGTATTTTAGTAATACCAATAATCAATTTATTCGGAGCACCTTCAGCAATAATAATAACAGCAATTCTAATTTTATTGGCAACAATAAGTTTTTTGTGGTGGCAAAATGAACCTAAGACATTTTCTAACTTATTATTAATATTAGCTATATTTTTATCAATTGCATTATTGAATTCATATTTTAAATTTATAGATATAGATTTTATCCATGGTAAATTTTCGGATGATATCATTTATTCTGATTGGGATGCATTATCACGTGTGGCAGTCTATCCTCTGGAAGATGAACTCTCAAATGAATCTGAATCCAAAAAAGCAGATGAAGAAGAAAAAATTCCACAGAGAATGGGTATTGCAATTAATGAAACCGGTTATACTGCTATGGTAGAATTTAAAAATGATTTTTCTCAATTGGATTATTTATCAAAAATGATAAATTTTCTTGTATTTCATTTACAACAGGATCAGGAAGTGCTCTTAATCGGTCCTGGCGGCGGGGAAGATATCCTTGCGGGATTATATTTTAAAAATAAAAAAATTACAGCAGTAGAGATAAATGGATTATTGGTTGATATTGTTAATAAAAAATTTGCGCCATTCAGCGGATCTCCTTATAGTTTGCCTAAAGTAGAAACATATATTGATAATGCCAGAAGTTTTATTAAAACAACAGATCAGAAATATGATATTATCAGCGCATCTTTAGTATATGAATGGTTTCATCCTTCAGGCGGAGCTTTTGCATTAAGCGAGAGTCATTTATATACAATTGAAGCTTTTGAAGATTATTTTTCTCATTTAAATTCTGATGGTATTCTGTCAATTTCAAGATTTAGTTTTGAAAGCCGCACTTTAAGATTAGTAGCATTAGCATTAGAAGCTTTCAAGAAATTAAAAATAGAAAATCCGGAAAATCATATTTTTATTGCTGATGATAATTTTGGATTTGCCACATTCTTATTCAAAAAATCTCCTTTTACTCAGAATGAATTATCGATTTTAAATACAGAATGCAATAGAAATAATTTTACAATTACATATATGCCGGATTCATCAAATCAAAACATCAAAAAGGATTCAATTTATTTTAATTTAATTTATGCCAAAAATTATCAGGAATTTTATGAAAAATATTCTTATGATATTTCACCGCCATATGACGATAAACCTTTTCTGAATTACATGGTAAAACCAAAAGATCTGTTTTTATCATTTCATAAAATACCTATTAAAGAAGTAAATGAAAAAACAATTTATCTTTTGAGATGGATTTTAATTTTGTCTCTGATTTTGATTATAGTTTTAATTATTTATCCTCAGAAATTTATTAATATTTTAGATTTTAATAGACAAAAATCATTATACCCGATTTTTTATTTTATGTTTATAGGATTTGGATTTATGATGATAGAAATTACTGCAATACGCAAATTCAGTTTATTGCTGGGGAATCCAATATATTCACTGGCTATTGTTTTATTTTCAATACTGAGTTTTAGCGGATTAGGAAGTTTTTTTACTAAAAAGATTACTGATAATAATATAAAAAAGTGGATATTTATAGCTATTGGATGTATCTGTACTATTTCTTCAGTCTTAATATTTCTTCCGTATATTTCAGAACCTTTATTCAGATTCCCTTTATGGATTAGAATTATTAGCTGTTCAATTATACTATTCCCGCTAGGTATATTTCTTGGAATGCCTTTACCAATAGGAATTAAACATATTGAAAAAAAATTAATTCCATGGGTTTTTAGTATTAATGGTGCTGCATCAGTAGCAGGTTCAATTTCAGCATTTATTTTAGCAATGAATTTTGGATTTAATTTAGTGCTTATACTTGCGATTGTATCATATATTGCCAGTTTGATATTATATTTTAGAATTGCCAGATAGGTTTAGATTTATTTTTTTTGTATTATTGACAATTTTCAAACAAAGTGTTAATTATATTATAATAGCTTTTAAATGTACAATACCAAATCATGTGTGTCACCACTATTGAATGTGAATTATTAACTTCAAATGGGAATTTAATCAATATGAAGAAAAAAATTTTTATTGATTTAAGTGTTCCTATTAAAAATTCAAAAAAAGAGTCGATTGTTATTTCTCCAATAAACCACAAAAAAGGTGCTTTTTTGCTAGGATTAGGCACTCTTCTTATGGAAAGCCATAGTAATCTGGAATTAATCAAGAATATTTTCCTCTATCTTATTGGTAAAAAGAAATTAAATGCTTCTGATTTCCCTCATGAAATTGGACTTGCATGGGAAAATTTTAGGGCAGATACTCATTCTGGTACGCACTTAGATGCACCATGGCATTTTGGCCCTTTTTCCGGTAATCAATCCAGTAAAACAATTGATGAAATTCCATTGGAATGGTGTTTTCAAAATGGAGTTGTAATTGATTTAAGGTATAAAAAGCCCGGTTCATATATTTTTTCCTCAGATATTCAAGTGGCACTTAAAAATATGCAATATACTTTAAAACCTCTGGATATTGTACTTCTAATGACCGGATGTGATAAATATTACGATGATAGAAATTATACTTTAATGCAACCCGGAATGAGTGAAGAAGCAACTTTATGGTTGTTAGATCAGGGGATAAAAATTATTGGAATAGATGCTTTTGGTTTTGATCGTCCATGGCCGGTTATGCGGGATGATTATAAAACTACCGGGGATAATCAACATCTATGGCCTGGACATTTAGCCGGAAGGAAAAAGGAATATTGTCACATAGAAAAACTTACTAATCTTGATAAAATACCTTTAAGTTTTGGTTTTAATGTTATTTGCTTCCCAATAAAAATAGAAAAAGCCAGCGCTGGATGGATAAGACCAGTAGCAATAATTGAGATGGAAGATAGTGTCAGAGAGTCAGAGAATCAGAGTGTCAGAATAAAATCAAAAATTCCTTTGCTCTGACTCTTTGATACTCTGACTCTCTGACACTTATACATGAGGAAGATAAATGAAAAATTTGTCAGATTTAGAATTATGGGATAGTTATTCAAAAGTTATAGATGTATTAAAAGAATCTGATGATTATATGCAAATGATAAAGATTTCTTATGATTATTTAAATTTAACAGATGGGGATAAAATACTTGAAGTTGGATGTGGAACAGGAAACTGGATAGAATTTAACAAAAATAATAATATTGAATACACCGGGATTGATATATCACAAAAAATGATTGAAATAGCAGAAAGAAAATTTAAAGATAGAACAAATATATGCTTTTATAACAGAGACCTTCGGCAGAAACTGCCCTTCCCGGATAATTATTTTGACAAGATAGTTGGAATATTGATTTATAGCTATCTTGGAGATAAAAATTCAAGAATAAATATATTAAAAGAACTGGTTAGAGTTAGTAAATCGGATTGTAAAATAATTTTGACAACTCCAAAAAAAGATGCAAAATTAAGTAAAAAAATTTTTATACGTTTTTTTATAAATAAAATAAAAAATGGAACACTCATTAAAAATTTAAAAGTTATTCCAATAGGGATTAAAGCCAGAAAACATGGTAAAATGATTGAAGAAAAAGTAAAAAATAAAGAATTTTTTTTCTTTTCTGAAGAAGAATTGCTCGATGAATTCTCTTCTGTTAATTCTTTTAAAGAAATAAGATATCAATATTTGTATGGGGGTGGGGCAATTGGTGTTATGGCAAGGAAAAAATAATTAATATTATACAACAGCGCTACAGTATAGTTAATGGCATTGATATTAAATTGGCGATTGAGCATTGAGCATTGACAATTGAGCATTATAATTTAATTTATATTATAACGTCTAATGTTTTCAAAGGATTTAAACCTCAATGCTCAATTATCAATGCTCAATTATCAATTGTCAATACTATTTACTCAGACTTGTGGGTAATAGTTAGATAAGGGAGGGAAGTATTATGTTCCATGGAGAGACATCTATTGAAATAAACCAGAATATAGATATGGTTTATAAGATAAGTAAAGATAATATGGTTGAATACATTTCTTTTTTGCGTTCAGATGTAAAAATAGTTGAAAAAAAAAAGGACTTTATAAAATTAAAAATATCCGATCAAAAATTCACATGGATTCTTGATATTTTTTTTAACGATTATGATAAAACAATAAAGCATATACAATCTGAAGGTCCTATCAAAGGGCTTGAAGCAATCTGGCAATTCAAAAAACTGGATGAAAAAAAGACTCAAATAACATGTATTCATGATTTTGATTTAAAAAAATTTCATATTTTTAAAAAATTAATTTCTCAATTTTTGTATAAAACACAGATGAAGCCTTATGTAGATAATATTTTTATCAAAATCAAAGAAAAAGCTGAATTAATGTAGGGATGACTATGAATAAAACAACCTATATATGGGAATTTATTAAGATTTTTGATGAATGGAATAAAATAGAGACATTTTGTCAGGAAATAACAGGATCTAAAGCCCAATTTGTTGATGCAGATGGTAAATTCATTATAGGGCAAAAAAATCTTCTTCCTTTTTGTCAATATGTATATAAATCGGCATTTGGAGCATTGCATTGCCATGAATGCTACCAAAACAATTGCTTTACTCCTGATGTTATTAAAAATGGATTTAATATATTCCAATGTCATGCCGGATTGACCAATATCAGCATTCCTGTATATCTAAATAATGAAATTATCGGAGCTATTCTTGGAGGAGGAATGCTGACAAAAGAAAGTGATCTGAGAAATAGTTATTTATATGCTAAAAAAATAAAATTAGATAATGATTTTATTGATAAAATTAATCAGGTTAAATATATTTCTCCGGCGAATATTGAAAATATTGCGACTATTCTAAAAAATATTACACATGAATTTAGAGATTTATTGATATCTTATTATAAACAACTTGAAGTTATTCATAAATTTTTTTCAGAATCAACTTTTAATATTATTCCCAATAAAGAAGATAAATTAACAGGACTTTTTGAGCAGGAGTTTTTCCATACACGATTAAAAGAAGAAATAGAACGATCCAGCCGTTACAATTTGCCCTTATGTATACTTATGGTCGGAATAGATAATTTGAAAAAAATTAATGAATTATATGGGCATGAATCCGGTGATATAGTAATTAAAAATATAGTAAAATTGTTAAAAATCAATTTAAGAAAGATAGATTCATTATATCGATATAAAGGTAATACATTCGCGATTTTAGCTTCAAATACTCATGTACATCATGCAACTAAATTAGCTGAAAGAATAAAAAAGATTATTGCAAAAAAACAAGAGATGTTTGAACCAGGTCAAGAAAATTTCAATGTAAGTATAAGTATTGGGATTGCTCCATATACAATACATTCATCTTCAGTTTCTATTTTAACAGAGGATGCACTAAATGCACTTGAACATGCACATAATGCTAATGCAGGCACTATTAGAATTCATGAATTAGCCTCAGTAAAAAGTGATAAACGGCGTGTTGTGATTACAGGAATCGGAGTTGTATCTCCCATTGGAATTGGAAAGGAAAATTTTATATCAAATTTAAAGGCAGGTAAAAGTGGAATAAGTAAAATATCTCTTTTTGATGCTTCAAATTTTACTTCACGAATTGCCGGTGAAGTTAAGGATTTGAATATGAATCAATATATGTCACAAAAAGTTATAGATCGAACCTGCCGCTCATCTCAATTTGCGATAGCTGCAAGCAAAATGGCTATCTATGATGCCGGGCTGACTGATTTATTTAATTATGATACAAACAGGATTAGTGTAATTATAGGTTCAGGTGTTGCCGGGCTTGAATATGGTGAAGAACAAATAGAATCTTATGTAAAACAGGGTGTTAGAAAAGTCAGCCCTTATCTTTCAGTAATAGTTTTTGCTGGAATTATTTCGAGTGAAGTATCTATAGAACTTGGAGTAAAAGGGAAAAGTATAACAATTTCTACAGGATGTACTTCAAGTGCTGATGCAATCGGGCATGCTCTGCATGAAATTCAGCGCGGCGATAGCGATATAATTGTTACTGGCGGAACAGAAGCACCTTTAAGACCGACAATTTTAGCATCATTCTGTACTTTAAAAGCAGTTTCTACTTTTAATGATATTCCGGAAAAAGCAAGCAGGCCTTTTGATAAAAAAAGAGATGGATTTGTACTTAGCGAAGGTTCTGGTATATTGGTACTTGAAGAATTACAGCATGCGCTGCGGCGAGGAGCGCATATTTATGGTGAAATAATTGGGTATGGCGCTACTGATGATGCGTTTCATCGTACCCAGCCGGCTCCAAACGGAGATTCTGCTGCTAAAGCAATATGTAATGCATTATCAATGGCTCAAGTATCTATAGAAGAAATTGATTATATTAATTCTCATGGAAGCGCAACACCTCTTAATGATTCCACTGAGACAATGGTAATTAAAAATGTTTTCAGAAAAAATGCTTATAAAATTCCGGTAAGTTCAACAAAATCAATGGAAGGACATCCATTAGGTGCAAGCGGTGCAATAGAACTTATTGCCTCAGTACTTGGTATGGAATATAAATTTTTGCCGCCGACTATAAATTATGAGGACCCTGATCCTTTTTGCGATCTGGAAGACTATGTAACAACAGGAGCGCGAACTAAAGAAATAAATACATTCATTTCCAATAGTTTTGGTTTTGGCGGAAAAAACGCTTGTTTAGTGGTAAGGAAATATATTTAGCAATTACTTTTTTCATTAATTAATTTTACAGCCATATCTTTCATTAAAAATTCTGCTTCTTTACTGAAAACTAAGCTTCGCAATTTTTTTAGTGCTTTATCTTCTATTTGTCTTATACGTTCTCTTGTAAGTTTAAAATGTAATCCTATATCTTCCAGAGTTAATGGTTCTTCACCATTAAGGCCAAATCTTAGAATCAGCACTTCTTTTTCTCTAATAGATAATAAGTCCAATAAATTCTGAATTTCCTGATGTTGTTCTAAAACTGCAATAGTATTTTTATAAATAGAATGTTCATCGGAAATAAATTCTATAAATTTTACATATTTCTCTTTGCCAATGTAACTTTCAATTGAGGTGGGATTTTGTGTTGAAAAATTTACATCCATTATTTTTTTTACATTATCTAAAGTCATTTTCATTTTAAATGAAATTTCTTCAGCAGTTGGATTTCTATGTAGTTCTTGTTCTAATTCCTTAACTGTTTTAAAAAATAAATTTATACGTTTAATCATGTATACAGGAATTCTTATTGTGCGGCCATGATTTTCTATAGCCCTAATAATACTTTGTTTAATCCATAATGTAGCATATGTGCTGAATTTACAACCTTTATTTAATTTAAATTTTTCGCACGCTTTTATTAAACCAAGATTCCCTTCTTCAATTAAATCCAATAGTGTAAGTCCGCAATTTTTATAACGTTTTGCAACATTAACAACTAAACGAAGGTTGCTCTTAATAAGCATTAAACGGGCTTCCGGGTCATGTTTTTTGAGTCTTATTTCAAGTTGTCTTTCTTCTTTAGGATTTAAAAGAGGGATTTTATTAATATCATTAAAATATTGTCTTACTGAATTATGGTTAATTACATAATCTTCATTTTCACCTTTTTTATCAAAAGGATTTGGCATAATTACTCCCTTCATTTAATCACTTTTTGGAATAATACAAATCATTTTTTCTTTAATAATTTTTGCTTTATTGCTGTCAATAAAAAGAAAAATAAATTTTTCTATTTTATTGCAAAGTTCAAAAAAATCATCCTTATTATTAAGTTTAGACCCTGTTATCTTTTTTTCGATATTTTTAGCATCTTTTCCCAGATTATCCCATAAAACAGCAATCATTTTACTCTTAATTACTTCTTCTTTAAAAGGCTCCTCAAGTTTGACTTCACCTTTTACCAGCAAACCCGCAGACAGTAGCTCATAAACTATTTTTAGTGTTTCTAATTCTCCATAACTGGTTTTATCAACAATTTCCTTGCAGGTACGTTTCCCATCTATTAGAGAAAGAACATTCCATTCTTTTGGACTTAGATTTATATCAGTAGAGTCTTTTTTAATGTCTTCAATCACAGTAAATATTATATTCAAGGAAGGTATTTTTGTTTTAATTTTTTCCAGTTCATCTACATGCCGTGCACCTTCCATTATTAAATTCATCCAATTAATGGTAATAGTTTCGGTTGGAGTGGTTATATTATTTTCAAACTTAAATGTACCGCGTGTCCAATTGAATAAATTATAAGCTGCTTCTTCACCTTTAATATTATTATATATAGAATGAACAGGTTGCCCTTCATTAAAATAAATAAAACCTATTTCATTTTCTCTTTTTAATTCCAGCATCCCTGTCCGTTTACCCATACCTATCAATTGGATTATATCAGGCAAGCTGAAATGAGTAAGATCTCCTTCTAATCCCATAATTTCTCCACATATATTATAAATCAACTAATTATATTCAAAAAACTAAAATTCCAATAAAGATTCCTGAAAACGGTTCCACCATCGAAAGATAATAACTGTATTGATAATTGTCAAGATAAAAATTATAATCAATACTATTCCCGCTATATTTGATGTTTGTTTTGAATCAGAATTTTCGCTTTCAATCTCTTCAACTTTTTTTTCAATATCGTTATAAGTAGATTCTTTAATATCTGCGGCAACAGTAATCATTTTTTCACCTAATCTGAATGAATTATTAACCAATTCTTCTTTTTGTTCCCATATTTCTGATGCACCTACTAATCTTATAGTTTTTTCAATTTTTTTTATATTAATGGACATTTCTATTAATTTGTCTTTTAATTCTTGTGTTGTTACAATTGATATAGCTTTATCTACTTCAGTTGTAAGTCTTTTTACTTGGGCTGATACCATAGCGGTATCTTTATCATATTCAGCAACATAGCGCAGTAATCCAAGTTCAACTTCAAGAGAATTAGCATGAATACGTTCAGTAGATTTTATTAAAGGCTGATAAACGTTTGTAATTAATGTAATATTATCTTGAATAGATTTTAAACTTTTTTGTACAATAAAGAGTGAGATAATGGATACCGTGCAGACGACTACCATGGAAATAATAATTATATAAAAACCGGTTTGCAGTTGTTTACCTATTGTTTTTTCTGCCATTTTTTTCTCCTGTTATAATTGAAAAAGAATAATACAACTAAAACCTATTATATTCAATAGAAAATTTAAAAAATTTAATATTTCTATGAGTTATTTATTCTGCAAAGATTAATACTAATTCCTCAGATGTATAATGATTTATCATTTCTTGTTGATTAAAAATTGCTAAAGCAAATAGATGTTTTCTATTTGGATTAAATTGTATATCATTTTCTTTATCATTTGTAGTTAATTTTCTGCCAATTTCAACCATCCATATCCCATCTTTCCAAATACCTTTAGCTTTAATATCAGCTCTGCTTCCACTTGGTTGCTGGTTTATATAACTGGGAACTTTATCCCATTTATATTCAACTGGAATATCCTGTTTATAACATGGTTCTCCTGGATCAAAAATAGATTTAATCCATACTTTTCTGCCATTGTAAGCAGTATAGGAATTTGCTCTTCGAATTCGATTACCTGTTATTTCAATTTTTTGATCATCTGCAAAACCTATAGGATTTGTTTTTGCCGCTCCCCATTCCCATAGATCAGCTTCAAAATTAGCACCAGAAAGCATGCAGGCGGTAAAGCTGTTATTTTTTAGAGCAAACATCAGATCAAATTTATCTTCAATATCTTCCCCGACTTTATATTGTTTTTTTTCTTTGTCCCAGAACCATGTCTTATGAGTTTTGTTTTCTGTTATATCTTCCCACTGTACAAAAAAATAAATATTATTATTTGTATATATTGTTTTAACAACTATTGTTTTTTCATCACCTTTTTTGTTTTTTATTATAACAGCATAAGGTTTTGCTAAACCCCAGATAGCAGATTCAGCACGTCCATTAATTTCAGGTTCTCTAAAAACTTTTTGACATATAATTTCATTTGAAACAATTGCACCAGGAACTTTTGATTGTATAATAATTCTTTTTTCTTCTTCCTTCTTTTTAGCTAATTCTTCTGACTTTTTTTCTTCTTCTGATTTTTTTCGTTTTTCTTCTTCCTTTCTAATCGCATCTTCAGCTTTCATTTTTTTTATACGTTCTTCTTCTATTTTTCGTTCTGTTTCTCTTCTTTTCATTTCTTCTTTTTTAAATATTTCTTCTTCTTTTAACTTTTTATCATATTGGATACGTGCCTGTTCTTCAAGCTGTTTCATTTCTTCGTCAAGTTTATATTTTCTCTCTTTTACCGCTAATGCTTCAACGACTACACGCGCACGTTCTTGAGCACGTTTTTCCATTAATATTTTTTCTTCTTCTTTTTTCCTTATTTCTTTTTCTTTTAATTCGTTATCTCTTTTTTTTGCTTCGGAAAGCAGCCGTGCTTTTTCACGAATAACTTCATCTTCTTTTAATTGTTTTATTTCATTTTCTTTTTGGAGCTTTTTTTTTTTTTTTTCTTTTTCTTCTTTATATTTTATTTCTTTTAAACGTTGTTCTTCTTCGTGCATTTTTTGTTCTGCTAATTTTTTAATTGCATCTTCTCTTCTTTTAATCTCAATTGCAGAAATAGCCTTTTCCTTTAATTCCTTTTCATTTTTAGCATTATTTTCTTCATGCAAATGCTTTTCTTCTTCTTCTTTACGTTTAGCATCAAGATATAAGCGTGCTTTTTTACCAAGTGAATCCTCTGCTGCATTTTGTAAATTTTTAGCTTTTTCTGCTGATACTGTTTCATCTTGAATATTTATAGCTTTCTCTTTGGTTGTTTTATCTTCATCATTTTTGTCTTCTTCCCATGGGATATTTATTATCCATTGCTTTTTAATATCATTCTTTAACATAGCGTCCACATCAATTTTAAATATACGTTCAAATGTTATTTCATAATCTTCTTCAAATTTTTCTAATAATATTTTATTTTCATCTTTAACAATAATTTTTGAAATATCGTCCTGGGTTGGTTGATAATCCTTATCAACCATTCTGTACATAAGATATTTATCAAAAGTTATTTCTTCTGAAATAGGTAATTTCATACATTTATCAATCATATATTTATCACCTTTTTCAATATTAAAACTATTAAAATTAATAGTAAAAGTAATATCTGTCCCTTTATGAGCGATTTGGAATTTAGAAATATTTATATTTTTTTTTACTATTTCAATTGATAAATCTTCACTTTGATCCCCAAATCTATCTGATGCAATTGTGCTGAAATATTCTTTCTTAATTCTAATGGAATAAAAAATTATATTTTTTTCAGAAACAGCATAAATATTTTTTGTGAACATATTTAATAATAATATTATTATTAAAATTCTATATTTAAAAATTTTATTATTTTCAATATACACTAAAAAATTCTCCATAAATTAAGGTAAATTCATAAGACGAAATGAAGCTTCTTCTGAATCGGTTAAACCTCTATAAATAGTTTTAGCTTCCTCTATTTTCCCTGTTTTTTCATAACATCGAGCTAATGCCATATTAATATCTTTTTCAAGATAATTGGGATGAGAAATTTGTAAAGCTTTGGTGAAATATCTTATAGCATCAGAATATGATTTGAGTTCTTCATATGCTAATCCATTATTAAAATTTGATACAATCAGAAAGTAAGGATCTGAGGAATTTCTCAAAAATTTATCATAATATTTAATTGCTTCTTTATAATTTTTTAAATCTATTAAAATATTCCCCATATATAATAAACTTAAGTCCCTTATATTATTATCGACAGTTTTATTAAGTAAATTACTTATTTGCGGAAGTATTTTTTTTAAATCATTTTTATTATCTTTAACTGATAAATCATTATATGAATTTGAAATTTCTTCAAATAAAGTAATATTCTTCAATTTTTTTTCGTTTTTATAATAAATATATCCCATAATAAAAATGGAAATTACAAAAATAGTAATAATGCTAATAAAAATTATTTTTAAATATTTTTCAATTATTTCAGAAAAAATATTTTTTTTAGGTTTCATTTTATCTCTAATTTTTTTTAATGACATAATTTCTCCTATGATAAATCAGGTTAAGGCTAAGGGTTAGGTTAAGGAGAAGATAAAACCAAAAATCAATATAATGATTTAAATCTTTCCTCAACCTTAACCTCAACCTCAATCTTTCATACCATCTCTTATGTATTTCCTGTTATTTTTTTTAAAAGAACCATTGCATTTTTTTGTACCAGTAAAAATTGTTTTTTATCCATTCCTGCACCAAAAGCAACTTTTTCAACAAATTCTTTTGACATTATATCTTGAGGACTATGCGTATCACTGTCAATTACTAAATTTGCTCCTATTTCATTAGCTAATTTTAATACATGACCATTGCAATATGCATGACCACGTCTTGTTGTTATTTCTAAATAAATATTATTTTTTTTTGCTAATTTTACTTCTTCTCTTGTTATCATCCCGGGATGAGCTAGAATATCTATGTCAGAATTAAGAGCAGCAAAATTAGTGCTTTGCGGTACAGGTTCTGCTATTGTTTCACCATGCACAATAATAAGTTTTGCTCCGAGTTTTCTTGCCTTTTTAACTATTTCAGGAATAATTGATGGAGGTACATGTGTTATTTCCACTCCTGGAATTATAAAAAAATCATTATTTTTATTTACATCTTTTGCAAAATTGCAAATCCTATTAATAATATGTTCTACATTTGATTCATCAGCATGATCGGTTATTCCTAATGCGCTATAACCTTTAACTTTGAATCTCTGCATTAATTCTCTTGGAAGAAGATCTCCATCGCTAAATATTGTATGTGAATGAAAATCAATCATGTTTATCCCTTCTTGGAGCGGGTGAAGGGGATCGAACCCTCGACATCAAGCTTGGGAAGCTTGCGTTCTACCGCTGAACTACACCCGCAAAAAATATTAATTATTACTCAAGTTGACTGACTTTTTTATAACATAAAATTAAATATTAAATATAAAAAATCAAAATTTATGTGTCACTTCGTGACATTATCTGAAAGTGCCAATGAATTGGCACAGTATAAATAATAAATATTCCTATCAGAGACAGAAGATACCCTATGGCTCTACAGAGTTCTTCATTATATTTTAAATCAATAAATGTCCGCAGGACACTACAATTTTGCATTTTAAATTTTGAA
>CAYWFU010000061.1:0-18692 GCA_964457585.1 uncultured bacterium
TATCGTAATTTTATCGAACAATTTAACTTTTTAAGTACGTCCCTCTAATTTCCTCGTCCATAATTCTTCAACAGTTTCATAATAGCGATTATGAGTTGCACATGAACGGGTATGCCACCAAATTTTCTCTGCACCATTAAGCTCAGGACAATAGGGAGGTAGGTTAAATACTTCTATATATTTCCTGTTCTTTGAAAACCACGCATATGTGTCCGGATGTTTGTGATAAGATGCATTGTCTTGAATAAGAAATATTTTTTTGTATTGATAATCACAAAAAGAATCAAGAATCTCTTCCAGAAACTCAACATATGTTTCATGATTAAACATGTCTGTCCTATGGCGACATTTAAATTTCCCAGTCTGTGGCGCAACTGCACCAAATATTTTTTGTGTATTTCTTGCGCCATTAGAAAGTATCTTGGGCTGAGAATTAACAGGAGACCATGTTTGATGTAGCGTTGGACTTTGCCGGAAAGAAGCCTCGTCTTCAAAAACGATTAGTGCTTTTTCTTTTTTTGAGTTTTTTTTAAATTAGGATATATATATCTAATCCATTTGTTTCTTTCTTTTGGATTGGCTTTTGCAAGCTTATAGGTTGGTCTTTGAACGGACAATCCTATTATATGTAATAATTTTCTAACATGAGCAGCATGATAACAAACGCCAAATTCATCCTCGATTACTTTTTTTATAATAGGAGAAGTCCATATCCCTGTATTAAATCCGTAAGCTACTGGACCGCTTTCGATAATGTCATATAGTGCTTGTTTGTCATCATTTGTAAGTTCCGATTTTCTTCCGCTTCGATGTCCTTCCAGCAATCCGTCAATGCCGTATAAATTCCATTTATTAATCCACTCAGGGATGCTTGTACGATTAGCCTTTAAAATTTGCGCTATATTTCCCGGTTGATATCCTTCAAGACTTAAAATAATAGCATGTATCCGTGTAGCTACTCGATATTCGCTTTCCTGTTTAGCCTGTTTGCGTAAGTCGATCAATTTTGCTACAGTTCTTTTGTTGCCGTTCGCTGCTAACGCCTGCATATTGCACCTCCCAGATAAATTGTCTGTATATTTATGCTCGTTACAGCATAAATAGTACACCTTATTTTATTTAAATGCAATATCTATTATCTGGAAAGCCTTGTTTTGTAAGTCCATTCTAAAAGCTATGTCTGTTTAATTATGCACATCTATATAGCAGTATCATTATAGCAATCATCCAATCGTTCTATTAAAAATGGGATAGCATTTATATTGTTAATTTCTCCTAATTTCCGCATTGCATATGCTCGGTTATCAACACAGAATTAGCGTTTTCATTTATTTCATTTTTAAGGTCATTAGAGATATTTGTTTTAATATTCGGTTTTGGAGTTGCACATGATGATAAAAGTATTATTTCTAAAATAAATACTAGAAAACAAAAAGTCAACAAATTTTCCTAATTTTTAATTTTATTTTTCTATAAATTTAAAGAAAGTAAATTTATGACCTTAAGCAGACACTGAGTGATAATATGATGGAATAACTGGCAATTCTATGCATTTTTTAAAAAATGTTTATTCCTAATTTGTGTAAAAATCCATTTACTAATATCAAGATTTATAACTTTTTCACCACATTTTTCACATTCTTCATATTGTTTTTATTTAATGCTGCTATTATTTTTTGATAAATATTTTTATTATCCATATTATTTTTATTTGCAAAAAAATTATTTGATAGATTATTTTTGTTTATGCAAATGTGCGGTCAATGTTTTTCAATCATTTTAACTAGTATCCTCGTATTTTAATGAAGAACCCTGTGGCCACAGGGTATTTTCTGTCTCTGATAGGAATATTTTATTATTTATATTTGTGCCAATTCATCCCTGCAGTAAACTGCAGGGTATTCTTGGCACTTCCAGATAAATTATATATTACATTTTTCTAATAATAATATCAAGAAAAATTAAAATAATTGTCTTATATTTACATCTTTTCCAACTTTTCACGATCTTCCCCCGATAATTTTAAATATTTCGTCCCTGCTTATAGATTCGCTTGATTCGCCAGCTTTTATAGCATTTGTCATGGCAATGGCTTCTATTACTTCTTCGATAATATTGTGAAACAAACCTTCCTTTTGTTCAATTACCTCAACAAGTGTTTCTTTTAATAAACTTTTCAATTTTTTCTTTTCGGACAACTGCCCATAATGTTTTTAACACGCTTAATCTCCTCATATAATATAACATAATAATATTGAAACTTATTTATATATTACTATAAATTAAATTCTGCATGATAATGATAAAACATCAATTCCGAAACATAAACATTTAGAATTCTAAAAATGAATCTGCAAATAATATTTCACCTTTAAACATACGAATAGCTTTATCAACATGTACAGCAGGGAATACGCTTTTTATATCTTCACCTTTTGCCACACGCATAAATTCTTCATCTGTTGGATCAATAATAGCGCCAGAAAGTCCTGCTTCACGAAGCATTGTCCAATAAACTGAAGTTAAAAGCGGTTTCATAAAAGAAGGGCACATGCTTACAATATTGCTTAAGCCTAAAACACTTTTCATTGGTGGTTCATTTAATGAACTCAGTATCTGGATAGATTCGATAACTTTCATTGCTTGATCCTGATTTCCCTTAACTGTCATAGCCAGGGGATCAAAAACAATTTTATCAAGTGAAACACCTAATTCCGCTGCTCTGGTTATAATATCAACTGCAATAGCTGCTCTTGCATTAGCATCAGCAGGTAATCCAGCACCAGCTAAAGTAAGCCCAATAATATAGCAATTATATTTAGCTGCCAATGGCATAAAATCATTCAATCTTTTTGCCTCGCCTGAACAAGAATTAATAAGTGGTAAGCCCCAGTCATTTTTATGTGCCGCAAGTCCAATATCCATTGCCTGAGGATTAGTAGTATCAAGACATAAAGGTATATGACAAACTTCCTGAACTGTTTGTACAATCCATGGCATAACATCCAGATCATCTGAACATGGACCGACATTCATATCAAGCATGTTTGCTCCTGCTTCAATCTGTTTAACTGCAACTTCTTGAATAGGTCCTTTTTCTCTATTTTTCATTGCTTTCCCAAATTTTACAGTACGTACATTAACTCTTTCTCCGATTAAAATCGGATTCAATCCGCTTAAATCCATAATTTTTTCCTCCTGATAGTATATATTTCTATTTATTATAAACTACTTTATAAATTTTCCCGGAATAATCATCTGTAATAAACATTTCACCTTTTTTATTAATTGCAATATCAACTGGCTGCCCAATTATTTTATTGTCGGATGTCAGCCAGCCTGTTATGAAATCCTTTATTTTTACTGGCTTATCTTTTTCCATTATAACCCTGATAATTTTAAAACCTGTTTTATTATTTTCCTTACCATGTAAAGCGATGAAAAGATCTCCCTTATATTCTGAGGGAAATAAATTTCCATTATAAAATGCTAAACCATAAGGCATAGAACCATATGGCAGTTTGAACTGCGGTTTAATTTGATCTCTGCAAAAATCAGCTTGATTGAATACAGGATCAAGGCTGCCATCTCCATAACAATAAGGCCAGCCGTAAAATCCTTTCTGTTTAATCAGATTAAGTTCATCAAATGCATATTTGCCATCCAGATTATCACGACAGATGTCAGTTCCAAAAAAATTTTTAGTTTTAGGATTATAAGCCAAGCCAATCATCTGACGAAAACCCATTGCATAAATTTTTTCCATTTTACCATTTTCATTTAATTCTAAAATACTGCCAAACCTATCATCCATTGGTTTGCATGCATCACAGGGTGCTGTAATAGATAAAAATAATTTTTTATCTGGACCAAATTTTATAGTACGATACCACGCTGCATCTTTATCAACTGGAAAATTATAATAAAAAGCTTCTTCGTCTCTTACTTTCATTGTAATTTGATTATAAGGTGCTTTTATAATTGACCATCTTGTAACTGTATATAAATTATCCTTTGACATTTCGATTCCAGAAGGACTATCAAGCCCGGTTATAACATTATAAACTTTATCTGCTCTTCCATTTCCATCTCTATCCGGGAGAGCGATTACTGCTCCGCGTTTTGGAACCGTAACGATCAAGTTCTCATCACTATCAAAAGTCATCATCCATGGACTTACCAGGTCTTCACAAAAAACAGAAATAGAAAAATTTGGAGGACAGGTTAAATTAGAAATAATATTATTTCCTGCAATATCTTTATTTGAAAAAAAAATCAGGAAAGATATATTAAAAATAAAATAAATAAATTTAAAATTTTTCATAATTTCAATTGTTTAAGAATATCATGCAATTCATCCATAAATTCCATCTGAGTCTTATTTAAATCTCCAGTATCTCCATCCCTCATAATTTCTATATAATCGCTTATTAACCTTATTAAATTTTTTTGTTCACTATTTTCAATATCTTTTACTATTTCTGTCTTTATCAATTTTGCTGTATCAGTATGAATTTCACGCGGTTTTATTGAAATTATTATTATTCCGCCAAAAATCTTTTCTGAACTATCTTTTATGGATATTGTTTTTATATTTATATCAAGTATTTCATTATTTCGTCTCTTAAGCTTAGCAGATAAAGAAATCGATTCTCCTTTTTGCAGTGCAATATTCAATGGAGAGTTTTCTTCTTCTATACTATTTACATTTTTATCTTTAATTAAGAAAATACCTTCATTCAGGTTTTTACCAATCATTTCTTCCTGTGAATATCCGATTATTTTTTCAAGCGGCATACTCCAGAGATTAATTTTTTTTTCTTTATTTACTATACAAATTCCTTCCTGAATATTTAATAATGCCAATAAATTTATTTTCTTTTGATAAAAATTTTCACCTCTTAAATCTTTCAATTTCTGCAAATTTCCATCATGCTCAATTTTTAATTTTGAGATTTCCTGTTTTAAATTATTATTTTCTCTTTCTTTATCATTATAATTTTCTTTAATTTTTTTGATTTCTTTTCCATGTTCATCTATTTTCTGATTTAATGCAATTATTTCAGAATCTTTTTCCTTTATTTTATTTAGATATTCTTCATTTTGCTGAGCAGGAGAAGGTGAGAGCACTTTTTCAGCAGGGATAATACTATCTGCAATATTTTCTTTTTGAATTGGTAAAAACAATTTTAATAAAAATTTGACAATAATATAAAAAAGTGAAAAATTTATTAAAACAAAAATTGATGTTTTAACGATAGTATTTTTTATCCAAACATTTAAATCCTGAATTGGAAATGACGCAATAACTTCTCCTGAGAGCTGCCCTGCTTCATAATTTGGATGGCATTTAATACAGGATGCATCAGCATAAATAGGAGCAATATATTGATATTGATTACCAACTAATTTATTAAATTCATCATCACCTTCCTCAAAATGCAAAAAGGCTTCCTGTTCAAGATCATTGATTTTATTTTGTTTATTAGAAAGGTCAATAAATTTAAAGGTATATAACCCCTTACTAAAAGCCGCTTTACTTGTATTTTGTGATAGTATTGATGGAATAGTATATGTGGAATCCTGTCTGGATTCTGCATTTAAAGTAAGGATAATTTGTGCGGTAAGTAATCTCCCTTTTCTTTTAGCCTCCTCCATTATAATATTTTTTTCTTTAATAGCAGTTGATGCAAATAAAATAACGGATATAATAATAGAAAATAAACCTGTTAATATTGCTGTTTTAGTTTCTGTTTTTATTTTTCCCATAAATTTCTTTTTAATATTATTTAAATCTGTAGGTAATTCTGCCTCGTGTAAGGTCATAGGGAGATAATTCAATAGTAACTTTATCTCCGGGTAAAATTCTAATAAAATTCATTTTTATTTTACCTGAAATATGAGCCAATACTTTATGCCCATTTTCCAATTGCACTTTGAACATTGCATTAGGCAAAGATTCCATTACTATTCCTTCAACTTCTATAGCATCTTTCTTTGACATTTTTTATTACCTCATTTAAATACATTTTTTTATAGTATTGGTATTATAATCTGGTCAAAATATCAGGTCCTTCATCTGTAATAGCAACTGTATGTTCAAAATGACCTGATAAATTTCCATCTTTAGTTACAACTGTCCATTTATCATCTGTAACTTTAACTTCATAAGTACCAATATTTATCATTGGTTCAATTGCTAAAACCATACCTGCTTTTAATCTTGGGCCTGTGCCAGGTTCTCCAAAATTAGGTATTTGAGGCGGCTCATGCATCTTGGTGCCAATACCATGTCCAACAAAATCCCTTACGGGTGAAAATCCAAATTTTTCAACATAACTCTGTATCGCATTTGAAATATCAGAAAGCCTGTTGCCAATTATTGTTTTTTCGATTGCTAAACCTAGTGATTTTTTTGTTACTTCAATAAGTAATGCAGCCTCTTTACTTATTTCTCCAACCGGATAAGTAGCTGCAGCATCACCATAATAGCCATTCTTAAACACTCCAACATCTACACTTATAATATCGCCTGATTTAAGTATTCTATTTCTATTTGGGATACCATGTACTACTTCAGAATTAATTGACGTACAAATACCATGTCTATAACCCGGAACATTAAGAAAGGCCGGGACAGCATTTCTCATCCTGATGAATTCCTCTGCAAAAATATTTAATTCTAATGTACTTTTACCAGGAATTATTAATTTTTTCAACTCCTCTAGAACTTCCGCAGTTATCTTACCGCATTCTCTTATATATTCTATCTCTTTTTTAGACTTTAGTACTATCATCTTTTTTTATCAATGCAGTTAATAAGGGTGTTGAAAACTGTGCCCATCTCGCCTTCGCCATTTATCAAACATAAATTTTCTTTATTTTTATAATAATCTTTAAGACTTGCTGTTTGATTTTTATAAACATTTAATCTATTTAATATTGTTTCTTCTTTATCATCATCTCTCTGATAAAGTTCTCCACCGCATTTATCACAAATTCCTTCCTTAACAGGAGGTTGAAAATTTATATGATATCCTCTGCCGCATTGCTTGCATATTCTCCTGCCTGAAAGTCTCTTTACCAGACTTGAATCATCAACTTCAAGACTGATTACAGCATCAATTTTTTTTCTTTTAATTTCTAATATTGAATTAAGAACTTCTGCTTGTGATAAGGTACGAGGAAAACCATCAAGAATAAATCCGTATTTACAATCTTCTTCTTCAATTCTTTCTTTAATAATATCTACAACAACTGTATCAGGAACTAGTAATCCTTTATTCATATATTCATTAGCTCTTAAGCCTAATGATGTTTTATCTTTGACTGCTTTACGTAATATATCTCCAGTTGATATTTGTGGTATATTATATTTTTCTGCAATTTTTTTTGCTTGAGTGCCTTTCCCGCTTCCTGGAGCTCCTAGTAAAATTAAATTCACATTGCACTCCTTTTGATTTAAACTACTCCCCTATTTCTGATTTCAATTTACCCTTTTTCATAAATCCATCATAATGACGCATTAAAAGATGAGATTCAATCTGTTTCATTGTATCTACAGATACTCCAACCAGAATTAAAAGTGAAGTACCGCCAAAATGAAACGGTATATTAAAAATTTTCCCGAGATAAATCGGTAAAATAGCGATCATAGCTACAAAAATAGCCCCAACTAATGTAATTTTATTCATTATATCTTCAATATATTCTGCAGTGGATGTTCCCGGACGAATACCAGGTATAAAACCACCGGATTTTTTAAGATTTTCAGCAATATCTGCCGGATTAAAACTCATCGCAGTATAAAAGAAACAGAAAAATATTATTAATGGAGCATAAATTAAAACATATAAAGCACCGCCTGGCTGCAAAAATCCGGCAATTTTAGTTATAAAAGGTTTATTAATAAATTGAGCTAATGTTCCCGGTATTATAATTATTGATGAAGCAAAAATTACTGCAATTACACCAGATTGATCGATTTTTAACGGCAAATGCGAACTCTGTCCACCATATGTTTTTTGTCCAATTATCCTGCGTGCATATTGTATTGGTATTTTACGATATCCTTCTTCAACATAAACTACAATTGCAATAACTAATACAATGAGAACCAGCAAAAATAAAATTGAAAATATTTTTATTTCACCTGTTTGCACCAGACTAAATGTATTTGAGAAATCAGTTGGCAGTTCAGCAACAATACCTGATAAAATTAGCAATGATACTCCATTACCTATACCTCGTTCAGTTATCTGCTCTCCCAGCCATACTATAGTCATTGTACCTGCTGTAAAAGTTAGTGCTGTAATAATTCTAAAAAATACGCCCGGCATTTTAACAAAAATAACTCCACCCGGACCTGATAATCTTTCAAGACCAATACTCATAAACATTGATTGTACTAATGCTAATCCAACTGTAAGATAAAGTGAGTACTCTTTTATTTTTTTGTGTCCTTCGGACCCTTCTTTTGATAATTTTTCTAATGTGGGTACTACAGAAGTTAAAAGCTGCATAATGATTGAAGAATTGATATATGGCATTACACCTAATGCGAATATACTTGCTCTTTTAAGTGCTCCTCCTGAAAACATATCAAACATTCCAAAAAGAGTACCTTTGGCTTGATTAAAAAAATTGGTAAGTGCCTGTCCATCAATACCTGGTGTTGGTATATGACATCCCAGGCGATAAACAAGTATTACACCTAATGTAAAAAAAATTCTCTTTCTTAAATCAGATATATTAAAAATATTTTTTATATTATTTAGCATTAATTACTCCAAAACTAGTCTTTAATTATTTCAAATTGGCCATTAACTGATTTTATTTTTTCTAAAGCTGATTTTGAAAAAGCGTGAGCTTTTATTAACAGTTTTTTCTTCAGTTCTCCATTTCCTAAAATTTTAATTTTTGATGCCTTTTCTCTAACGATTCCTTTTTCTAATAAGGATTGGAGATTAATTTCTTTGCCATCTTCAAAAACATTTAAATCCTCAACGTTCACAATGTTAAATATTTCTTTATTTCTATTTGTAAATCCACGTTTGGGGATCCTTCTTACAAGAGGCATCTGTCCACCTTCAAACCCAAGCTTTCTTGAATATCCGGCTCGAGCTTTTTGTCCCTTATGCCCTTTACATGAAGTTTTGCCATGTCCAGATCCGCTACCCTTGCCAATCATTTTTCCTTTTTTTGTACTGTTTGGTTTGGGTGCAAGTTCGTTTAATCTAACTGCCATATTATTACTCCTATTTTATCTAAATTTCTTCAATTTTTAATAAGTAATTCACTTTATCAATCATACCTGATATTTGTGGTGTGTTTGAATGAACCACAAAATTTCCAATTTTATGTAATCCCAGAGCTCTTACAGTATTTCTATGCTTTTCTTGAACTCCTATAAGACTTTTAATAAGTGTAACCTTAAAATTTTTATTTATTTTTACCATAATACACCTCTTGTATTTACACTCTATCTACATACTTAGATATTAGTGTAAAATTATTTTATTTTACATTTTCTGCTTCTTCAGTATTTTTTTCTTCAACAGGCACTTCTTCCTCGGTTGTCTTTCCACGTAAACTATTCATTTTTTCTTTACTTCTTAGCATTTTCAAAGCAGTAATAGTTGCTCTAACAGTATTCAATGGATTATTTGAACCAAGAGATTTAGTTAATACATCTTGTATCCCTGCCAGCTCTAATACAGCTTTAACTGCATAGCCAGCTATCAAACCTGTTCCTTCTGTCGCTGGTTTTAACAATACCTTTCCAGAACCATAGTTACCTATTACTTCGTGTGGAATTGTTGTTTTATAAATAGGAACTTTAACTAAATTTTTTTTAGCATCCTGAATAGCTTTTAAAATAGCTCCGGCAACTTCTCTCGATTTCCCATAACCATCTCCAACATGGCCTTTTCCGTCACCTATTACCACTAATGCACTAAAACTAAATCTTCTTCCACCCTTAATAACCTTAGCAACTCGATTGATCTTTACTACTTTATCTACTAATTCTAATTCTTCCGGATTAATGCGTACCAATGTGTCACCTCCATAATTAGAAAATCAGCCCATTTTCTCTTGCAGCATCTGCTAATGCTTTTATTTTACCGTGGTATAAATATCCACCCTTATCAAAAACAACATTTTTTATACCCTGATTAACTGCTTTTCTGGCTATTGCCTGCCCAACTAATTTTGCAGCATCTATGTTTTTCCCTGACTTAACTTTACTTTGAATTTCAGAATCTAATGTCGATTCGGATAACAATACATGCCCAGTTTCATCATCTATTAACTGTACATATATATTTTTCAAACTGCGAAAAATACTCATTCTGGGTTTTTCTTTTATCCCTGAAATCTTTTTTCTGACACGATCATGTCTTTTTTCATGCGCTAATTTTTTATTATTTTTATGCATATTAAAAACCTCTCTTTATGTTGTAACTATTTCTTTGCTGATTTTCCAGCTTTTCTTCTTATATATTCATTTGCTATTTTTATACCTTTTACCTTATAAGGATCTGGAATTCTAAATGATTTTATCGTTGCAGTTACATGTCCAACAAGCTGCTTATCAATCCCATTGACAAAAATAACATTCTGCTCTTCAAGCTTTATTTCAATTCCATCAGGAATATTATAAACTATTGGATGTGAATAACCCAGCTGAATTGATAATATTTTACCGCTTAATTGCGCTCTAAATCCAACACCTGAAATTTCCAGTTTTTTCTGGAAACCTGTGGTAACACCAGCTATCATATTATCAATTAATTTCCTTGTAAGTCCATGTAGAGATTTATAATAATTATTATTATCAGATCTTACTACTTTGATAATATTTCCTTCTTTTTGAATTTTTAAATTTTTATCAAACTGCTGTTTTATTTTACCCTTTTTTCCTTCAACTAATATTTCATTATTATTTATTTCAACTTTTACGCCATCAGGAATAACTATGGGTAATAAACCAATTCTAGACATAATTTCCTCCACGAAAATAAATTAGGCTTGATAAATCAAGCAACTTCAATTAAATTACCATATATAACATAATACTTCTCCACCCGCATTCAATTTTCTGGAATCCTTATCTGTTACAATTCCCTGTGAGGTGGAAATAATTGCAGTTCCCATTCCACGTAAAACATATGGAATCTTATTTGCTCTGCAATAAACTCTTAAACCTGGTTTACTTATCCTTACTAACTGATTAATAACTTTTTCTTTATTAACACCATACTTAAGATATACTCTGATAAGTCCTTGTTTTCTATCTTCAATGTATTTATAATTTTTAATATAACCTTCATTTTTCAAAATTTTAGCAACTTCAATTTTCAATTTTGACGCAGGAATATCTACCTTTTCATGAAAAGCATTATTCGCATTTCTTATTCTGGTAAGCATATCTGCGATTGGATCTGTCATTGACATATCAATTCACCTCCGAGCTTATTGCTCTTTTATCTACAAAATATAATTGTCATTTTAATATTACCAACTTGCTTTTATTACTCCGGGAATCTGGCCATCAAGGGCTAGTTTTCTAAAACATAACCGACACATATCAAATTTTCTATAATAGCCTCTTGACCTTCCGCAAATTTTACATCTATTGTATTTACGGACTTTATATTTTGGTTCTTTTCTATTTTTTATTATCCAGGATTTCTTAGCCAAATTAACCTCCTTCTTAATAAATTACTTTTATTTGCATATGATGTTTTTCATTAATCTTTTCTAAATGGCATTCCAAAATATGTCAGCAATTCCTTTGCTTCTTCATCACTATTTGCTGTTGTAACAAATACAATATCCATACCTCGAATTTGATCAATTTTGTCATAATCAATTTCAGGAAAAATTATCTGTTCTTTAATCCCAAGAGTGTAATTTCCTCTACCATCAAATGATTTAACAGGAACACCTCTGAAATCACGTATTCTTGGTAAGGTTGTATTAATAAATCTATCTAAAAATTCATACATTTTGCTTCGTCGTAAAGTAACCTTACATCCAACCGGGATACCCTGTCTTACTTTGAAAGCAGCAATTGATTTGCGTGCCCGCCGAACTATTGGACGCTGTCCGGTAATAAGTTTTAATTCTTCTTGTGCTACGTCCATAGCTTTCTGATCCTGCACTGCTTCCCCTACTCCCATATTTACAACTATCTTTTCTATATATGGGACCTGCATTTTATTTTTATATCCAAACCTCTGGATCATCTTAGGAGTTACGTCCTCATCAAATTTTTTTTTCATTCTTGGAATATTCATGCTTCCTCCTACCTCCTATGTTAAAAGTTATAAGGTTTAAAGTTTATAAAGTTGTTGGTTAAGAACTTTAAAACTTTTAACTTTTTAACTTTATTCTTTATTTATCTATTTTTCAATCATTTCTCCGCAATTTTTACAAATGCGTAATTTTTTACCCTCAGCTAAAACCGTTTTACCTGTTCTTGCTGGTTTATTACATTTAGGGCAGATTAATTTCAAATTACTTATATTTATGGAACCTTCTTTTTCTATAATTCCACCCTGCTGGGCTCCATCCTGTCCTCTATATGAACGCTTATGCCGTTTAATAACATTTACTTTTTCAACAATCGCACGTTTTTTTTCTGGAATAACCTTAAGTATTTTACCTGTTTTCCCTTTATCTTTACCCTTCGTAACAACCACTGTGTCATTCTTTTTTACATGAAATTTAACAACTGACATCTTTTCTCCTTTAACCAGTGCGGCAGTACGATAGTTTTCACATCAACTCAGATTACTTCTGGAGCTAATGAAACTATCTTCATGAAATTTTTTTCTCTTAATTCTCTTGCAATAGGTCCAAATATACGGCTTCCGCGTGGTTCATTTTGATCATTGATAATTACAGCAGCATTATTATCAAATCTAATATATGTGCCATCTTTGCGGCTCATTTCCTTTACTGTCCGCACAACCACGGCTTTAACCACTTCACTTTTCTTTACTGTGCCATCCGGTGCAGCATCTTTAACACTGCCGACAATAATATCGCCGACTCTGGCATACTGCTTATTTGAACCACCCATTACTCTAATACACATAATTTTCTTTGCACCTGAATTATCTGCAACATCTAATACTGTTTGAGGTCGTATCATATAAAAACTCCTTTAAACTTAAGCTTTAGGTTGTTCTTTATTATCCAAAGCTTCATCATTTAATTCATCAACTATACTTTTTTCTAAAATTTCAATTAATCTCCAGCATTTTGTCTTACTTAACGGACGTGTTTCTATAGCGCGTATAATATCACCTATTTTGCTTGAATTCTTTTCATCATGTATTTTAAATTTTGATATTCTTTTAATTATTTTTCCATAGGTAGCATGTCTTGTACGACGTTCGACTAAAACAGTTCTTGTTTTATTCATCTTATCGCTAACAACTTTACCTACCAATTGCTTTCTATTTTCTTTCATTGATTCCTCCCGCAGAAGTAATAACCTATAACTTATTTTTTATCTGGAAGTGCCAATTCATGGCACAAATATAATAATAATCTTCCTATCAGAGAAGATACCCCGCAGCTTACTGCGGGGTAGATTCATTTAGAACTGTTAATATTCTTGCAATTTCTTTGCGCAGAATTTGAATGCTCCGATAATTTGGAGTCCCGCCGCCAACAACTTTCTGGCATCTTATTCCAAAAAGTTTTGCTCGTGCACTTTCAAGTTCTTTAAAAAGCTCTTCTTTTCCCATATTTCTAAATTCAGAAATTCTATTGTTCTTCATATACTTCACCTATTATCCTTCTTTTTACAAATCTTGTTTTTATAGGCAATTTATGAGATGCAAGTCTCATTGCCTCTTTTGCTTCCACTTCTGTAACACCGCCTATTTCAAATAAAATCCTGCCTGGCTTTACAGGAGCTACCCATGATTCCGGAGCACCTTTACCTTTACCCATTCTTGTTTCAGCGGGTTTTTTTGATACCGGTTTATCCGGGAAAATTCTAATCCATACTTTCCCCGTTTTTTTAACAAATCTTGTCATAGCAATACGTGAAGCTTCTATCTGCTGTGCTGTAATCCAATAAGGATCCAGCGTCTGCAATCCATATTCACCAAAATTTAATGTATCTCCACCTTTAGCTCTACCTTTTAATCTGCCACGCTGAGCTTTTCTATATTTTACTTTTGATGGCATTAACATAATTTATATCTCCCCTGCATTTATTTAATGAAGAACCCTGTGGCAGAGCCACAGGGTATCTTCTGTCTCTGATAGGAATATTTTATTATTTATATTTGTGCCAATTCATCCCTGCAGTAAACTGCAGGGTATTCTTGGTACTTCCAGATAAAAAATCAGGCAGCTTGAGTTGCTTCTATTTTATCTTTCTTTCCTGATTCATCTTTTTTTACAATTAACCTGCTATTATCTCTAACAAATTGTTCACCTTTAAAAATCCAAACTTTCACGCCTATCTTTCCATAAACAGTCAATGCTTCAAGAATTGCAAAATCAACATCTGCTCTTAATGTATGCAGAGGAACTCTGCCTTCTCTATACCATTCAGTTCTTGCGATTTCAGCACCACCAAGACGGCCTGCACAAGAAATCTTTATTCCTTTTATACCGCTTTTAATAACCGAACTTACTGCTTTTTTCATGGCTTTTCTGAAACCTACACGTTTTTCTATCTGCGCAACAACACCTTCAGCAATTAAGGCTGCGCTTTCTTCAGGTCTTTTTACTTCCTTAATATTAAGACTAACTTCCTTACCAACAAGTTCACGCAAATCAATACTTATTTTTTCTATTTCAGTGCCTTTTTTCCCTATTACAATTCCGGGTCGTGCAGTAAAAATAGTAACTTTAATCTTTTCTGCGGCACGTTCTATTAATATTTTTGATACTCCAGCAAATTTTAATTTTTTAGCTAAAAAACTACGGATTTTTAAATCTTCATGCAATTGTTTGGAATAATCTTTCTTTGCATACCATAAGGAATCCCATGTCCTTACAACCCCTAATCTTAATCCTTTTGGATTAGTTTTCTGTCCCACAATAGCCTCCTTCTTACGTTTGAAATGCTAATTCTCGCCAACATAAACTGTAATCTGCGATGTGCGCTTTTTAATACTGCTTGCCCGTCCCATTGCTCTTGTCATAAAACGTTTAATTATTGGACCAGCATCAATATGAATTTTTGCAACATAAAGATTGTCAATGTTTACACCTTTAACTCCGGATGCATTTGCCACACATGATAAAATTACTTTTTCAACAATCTGCGCACCGCGTTTAGGTGTATATTTTAAAATCTGTAATGCTTCATCCACTTTTTTACCTCTTACAACATCGGCAACCAGACGTAATTTACGTGGTGTTATTCTGAGATGTCTACCTACTGCTTTTGCTTTTATTTCCATAATAATCTCCTAATTACCACCTTATTTTAAGGCTGATGAACGTTCTGTATGATGACCATGAGAACGAAAAAATCTAGTTGGTGCAAATTCTCCTATCTTATGCCCTACCATATTTTCACTAAGATAGACCGGAATAAATTTTTTACCATTATGAATTGCAAGAGTAACTCCTACCATTTCAGGAATAATTGTGCAGCTTCTTGCCCACGTTTTAATTACTTTTCTATCTCCGGACTTTTTTAAAGCATCAACCTTTTTCAATAATCTCTGATCTACATATGGACCCTTCTTGATTGACCTAGACAAATTATTTCCCCCTTTATTACATTACATAAATAAACTTATTTTCTTCTTTTTACTATAAATACATTTGATTCTTTTTTCTTTTTTCTTGTTTTTTTACCTTTAGCAAGCTGTCCCCATGGTGAACAAGGATGTCGTCCTCCTGAGGTTTTTCCCTGTCCTCCGCCAAGCGGATGATCTACAGGGTTCATTGCTACTCCGCGCACATGAGGCCGTCTTCCAAGCCATCGGCTTCTGCCTGCTTTACCTATAGAAATATTTCCATGTTCTTCATTCCCAATCTGCCCTATAGTAGCAAGACACTCTTTTTCAAACATTCTAATTTCACCTGAAGGTAATTTTATCTGTGCAAAATCGCCTTCTTTGGAAATCAATTGCGCTGATGTGCCGGCACTTCTTGCAAGTATTGCTCCAGAACCGGGTTTTAATTCTATATTATGAATTAATGATCCAAGCGGTATATTTTTTATTGGTAACGCATTGCCGGGCTTTATATCTGCATTTTCTCCAGCTAAAATTTTATCTCCAGTTTGCATTCCTATCGGAGCCAGGATATATGCTTTTTCACCATCACAATAATTTAACAATGCTATTCTTGCTGAACGATTTGGATCATATTCTATACTTACAACTGTTGCAGGAATGTCGGTTTTCGTTCGTCTAAAATCAACCAGACGATACTTTTGTTTATGTCCGCCACCCTTATAACGACAGGTAACTCTACCATAACAATTTCTGCCGCCTGTCTCTCTCTTTGCTTTTAATAAACTCTTCTCTGGTCTGGAAGTAGTAATTTCATCAAAAGTAGATACTGTCATCTTCCTGATCGCTGGAGAAGTTGGTTTAAATGATTTTATTCCCATTTTATATCTCCCATGTAAAATATTTAATTACTGACATCTTATTGCACTACTTTATAAATATTTATTATCTGACCTTTAGCTATTGTAACAATTGCTTTTTTTCTATCCGGTCGTTTACCTGAGCTGGATCGTAAACTTCTTGTTTTACCATGCTGTTTTACAATATTCACACCCATAACTTTGACATTGAATAAATGGCTGATTGCATCTTTTATTTCAAATTTATTAGCATTTATATCAACTTCAAAAGTATATTTATTCAGGTCTTTTCTAGCACTTTCGCTTTTTTCTGTAATATAAGGTTTTTTTATAATTGAATATGGATTTAACATTATATTAATGCCTCCTGCATTTTATTCAGAGCTTCTTTAGTTATAACAACTTTATCATTATTTAATATATCATAGACATTTATCCCTGCTGCAGTTAATGTTTTAATATTTGATAAATTTCTAGCTGATTTTATAATATTCTCATTTTTATCTGATAAAACAAATAAAAGTTTATTATCAGACAATTGGAGATTTTTTAAAATTTCTTTAAAAACTTTTGTTTTTGCTTCCTTTATATCAATACTTTCTAATATAATCAGATCATTTGATTTTAATTTTCCTGTAAGCGCCAGCTTTATTGCCAGGCGATTTACTTTTGGAGGCAGTTTGTAACTATAATCACGCGGTCTTGGACCGAAAACAACTCCACCGCCACGCCAGACTGGTGAACCTGCACTGCCAGCACGCGCTCTGCCAGTACCTTTTTGCTTCCATGGTTTTTTACCGCTTTTATTTACTTCTGCGCGATTTTTTGTGCAAGCAGTTCCATGTCTTTGATTATTAAGCTGCATCTTTACAACATCGAATAACACAGATTTACTGCCGGAAACAGCAAATATCTCTTCCTTTAAATCTATTTTACCTTTTTCCTGTCCTTTTGAATCTTTTAGTGAAATACTTAACATATGCTTCTTATCCTTTATTTATTTTTCTTAACTCTTTTAACAGTCTTTTTTATTTTTACTATTCCGCCATTTGCGCCCGGAACAGCACCTTTTATAATCAATAAGCCCTTATCAATGTCACCTTTAATTACCTTTAACTTCTGCATTGTAACTTGCTCACATCCCATGTGTCCTGCCATTCTTTTACCTTTCATAACTTTTCCAGGATGTGTTCTGCAGCCAACTGAACCGCCTCTTCTATGCATTACTGAAACACCATGACTTGCCGGCACTCCTTTGAAATGATGCCGTTTCATAACTCCAGCAAAACCTTTTCCCTTGCTTATGCCAGTTACATCAACAAAGTCGCCTTCTTTAAAAATATCAACATTTATTTCCTGTCCAATATTGTATTCAGCAGGATTATCAGTCTTTACTTCTCTGGCAACCTTTATTGAGGTTATTCCTGCTACTTTAAAATGCCCGGCTAAAGGTTTATTCACCTTACGAGCAGGTATAACCTTAAATCCAAGCTGTATTGCATTATATCCATCTTTTTCAACAGTTTTTTTCTGTATAACAATATTTGGTTTTGTATTTATTACTGTAACAGGAACAACTTCTCCATCTTTGCCAAATAAATGTGTCATTCCAATTTTTTCACCAATAATTTCTGAAATCATATATACCTCTCTTCTATATTCTGTCTTCTGTTTTCTGTATTTATTATAGTTTTATTTCAACATCAACACCTGATGCCAGATCGAGCTTCATTAATGCATCTACAGTTTGCGATGAAGGATCGATTATATCTATAACTCTTTTATGTGTTCTTATTTCAAATTGTTCACGTGATTTTTTGTCTACATGAGGTGACCTTAAAACTGTATATCTATTTATTTTTGTCGGTATTGGAATAGGGCCTGAAATTCTAGCGCCAGTCTTCCTTACTGTATTAATTATTTCTGTTACAGAATTATCCAATACTCTGTGGTCAAACGCACGTAAACATATTCTTATTTTTTGACTCGTAATCATAACTATTTCTCCATTATTTATCTTCTGTATTTTATCTTCAGCCTTCTATCTTCTGCCTTCTGCCTTCTATTCTATTACTTCAGTAATAACTCCCGCACCAACTGTATGTCC
>CAYWFU010000062.1:0-18629 GCA_964457585.1 uncultured bacterium
GTTATGATGGGGTTTTAAGTGGTTCGGGAAAAAACCTCGCTTGTTTTAGGACTAGCAATGAGCAACGAGTCCAAAATATATTTTAAACTCATTGCTCATCACCCATTGCTCATTGCTTATCATACCATCTCCTTTTTTCTAATGCAATTTTAAAAAATGAAAAACCCTTTTCTTCTTTTTCCATTGCATATCTTAATATAATTATTTAAAATACTACTCAATGATAAAATTTAAAAAAATATACATAGAAATAACTAATGTATGCAATTTAAACTGCAAATTTTGTCCTAAAACCAAACGTAAGAGCAAATTTATAAGTATTGATTTATTTAAAAAAATATTAAACGAAGTTAAAAATCACACTAACTACCTATATTTTCATGTAATGGGAGAACCTCTTTTACACCCCGATATAAATATTTTTTTAGATTTATGCCATGAATTTGGATATAAAGTAAATATTACAACTAATGGTATAAATATCGATAAAATAAAAGAAAAAATCTTATTAAAACCGGCCCTGCGATTGATTAATTTTTCCTTACAAAGCTTTGACGCTAATATTGTTAATATAGATACCTATCTTAATGACATATTTAATTTTATAATTCAAGCAAAAAAAAATCGTGATTTTATTGCTTGCTTAAGATTATGGAATAAGGATAAACCTGAATACATACGCAATAATCAATATATATTAAAAAAAATTGAAAAGTTTTTTAATGTATCATTTCAAATTGACGAAAGCCAATGCAATGTTTATGGAATTAAACTTACAGACAATATTTATTTAAGTCAAGATTCTATTTTTGAATGGCCAGACAAAAATATTCCGGATATCGACAGCAAAGGATTCTGTTATGGAATGAGAAATCAAGCAGCGATTTTAGCGGATGGAACTGTTGTCCCATGCTGTCTGGACAGTGAAGGGACAATAAATTTGGGAAATATAAATGAATCTTCTTTTTCAAGTATAATTGAAGGTAAACGAGCTATGACTCTGTACGAAAATTTTTCAAAAAGAAATGTTATTGAACCGCTTTGTAAAAAATGTGGATATAGAAAAAGATTTAATTTAAAATGAACATTCATTTTTTATTTTAATTAATTTTTTAACCTGTAATGCAATATCTTCTACTTCTAAAATTGCTCTTATAAAAGCTGCACCAACTGCTCCGTTTATAAAAATATCTTTTAAATTATTTTCATTGATTCCACCTAATGCAATGATAGGAATAAGAGTGGAATTAACTGCAATTTTCAAAGTGGACAATCCCAGCGGATTTAAAATATTCTGCTTAGAAGGAGTGAAAAAAATAGGACTGAGGATTACATAATCGGGTTTGATATTTTTATCATTGATATTTTTTATTTCTTCTAAAGTATGGCAGGATAAACCAATGATTTTATCTTTATTTACTAACTTTTTCACTTTTTCAATTGGCAGCGACTGCCATCCCAGATGTACTCCATCAGCGTCTACTGCCTGCATAATATCAATACGATCATTAATAATCAATTTTGTTTTTGTATTTTTTATAATTTGTTTTATTTTATCTGCAAGATTAAATAATTCTGCTGAGGACATATCCTTCTCTCTGAGCTGGACAAAGTCTATCCCCGCTCCAATGGCAATTTTAATTGCATTAAGAAACTTTTCTTCATTTGCGAAAAGATGTCTATTGGTAATTAAATATAATGAGGAACCCTGCAGTATGGACAGAGGAATATCTTTTCTGATTGGAATAGTATTATTTTGTTTGTGTCGATTCGCATTTATTTTCATTCACAAATTTTTTCTTGATTTTTGAGTATAAATCTTCTTTCTGGATAATAGTGCCTGCATAATAATAATTCTTTGCACAATTTTTTGAACAATTTAAATAATTATTACTAATGAAGCGCTTTCTTTCCTGATGCGCTACTTTGCCATTCCAGATATCAATAAAACGGGATTTATTTAAATCTCCTATAATCATTCTTGAACATAAGGCAAAAGATACGTAACCTTTACTCCCAATGTAAATGTTATCCCATGGACAACTGCATAATTCTATATTATTATCAGATTCAGCTTCATTTTCATCTGCAAAATCTGTATCATCAATAAATTCAGGATATAGTTCTGAATAATGGAAGTAAGTATAATCAAGCAGTTCAATTTCTTTTTTCTTTGCAATGTCTTGCGCTTCTTTTAAAATATTTTTCCATTCTATTACCTTTTCCTTATCCGTGAATATATCTTCGTTCTTTATTTTATCCCAGTCAGATTCTTTTAAATCACAGGTCAAAGGTCTAAGCCCAAGAGAACATCCCCCTAAATCAGCAATTAGATTAACAAGTTTTGGGATATCTTTATATGTTCGTTCCATAACAATAGCAGAGAAATTCAAATGTGGATTATCTTTTGATTTTAATCCTTTATTCTTTTTAAAACTATTTAACATATTAATATTATTAACAAAATCTTCCAGGTTTGCTCCAATCCTTATTGATCGATAAATTTCTTCATGCGGAGAATCAATGGATAATTCCAATCTGCCAAATTTTTCAGCAATTATTTCAGCGCGCTTCTTTCCAATTAGAATGCCATTTGTTGTCCCTGCTAATTTCATATTTTTAAAATTAAGGCTATCGCTTAAAATATTGTCAACACAATTGCTGTTCGTTTCTTCATTATAAAATATTTCTGCTCCATTAAGTTTTAAATTTTCTAAATAAGGATACAAAACTTTTAAACGATTGTAAATATCCTGTGAAATATTAAGAACGAATTTATTTTTATAAACTCCAAAACTGCACATAAAGCAATTCAAATTGCACTGAGTCGAAACTAATATTTCAAGATTTGTAGGCAATGATTCAAGTCTTACCTGACGGATTTTATATTCTTCCTGTAAACGAATTTTGTTCTTTTCAAATAATTCATCCATTTAGACCTCTTATTTATAATTATTCTAATTCTATTCTTAACATGCGGGCATATTCTGTAGATTCTAAAAATTTTTTCTGTTTCCTAATCATTAAATAAATTATAATTTTAGAAACACCATATCCATAAACTATGTAACCAAAAGCAAAAAGCCATTTAATAATTATTGAAACATTCATGCTTCTTATCCATAATACAAATAAAATTGTAAATACTAAACAGCAAATAATAATACTTATGATATATCTCAAAGTTATTTTTTTTAAATTCTCGCGTTCTTTTTGATTCATATTTGCAATAATCTCAGAAACACGGGGTAAAGCTAATAAATTTTCAGATTCAAAAATATCCATAATTTAACACCTTTTTAATTTATACCCAGATGGGTTTTTTACACTTTAACAAGTTCAAGTAGAATTTCGGGAATTTTATTTAAATCATCAATAGAAATTTCTTCATTTACTGTATGCACATTTCTTGCTCCTGTGCCAATATTTGCTACTTTTATATTATGTGCATGAAATACATTTGCATCAGAACCTCCGCCGGATAAAATATATTGCTGTTGTAAATCTTGAATTTTATAAGAATTTTTAATTTTTTTAAGTAAAGGCGATGTCCTGGCGAATTTATAACCATGGCAAATATGTTCAACATTTAAATTCAACTGTGCTTTATATTTTTTTGCTGTAGCTTCAAAAACTTTTTTTATACGGTTAATTTGCCGATTAGCTTTTGCAAAATTATGACTTCTTACTTCTGCCTTTATTTCAACTTCACCAGGTATACAGTTACGAACAGTACCTCCTTTAATAATTCCCACATTTGCAGTTGTTTCTTTATCTATTCTGCCTAATTTAATTTTTGATATTGCATCAGCGGCAACCTTAATAGCATTTATCCCTTTCTCAGGTTCTATTCCAGAATGCGCAGCTTTTCCAGTAATATTAATATTCAGATTGAAAATATGCGGAGCGCCAATTATTATTTCATTAATTTTTCCACCATCTATTGTAATGCCGGTTTTGGCGTCAATCAAGGCATAATTAAGTTTCTGGACACCCATAGTTCCTATTTCTTCCTGTACAGTAAATATGATTTCCAGATGGCAATGTTTTATATGATTTGTTTTTAAAATATAGATAAGTTCCAATATTGCGGCTAAACCTGCTTTGTCATCCGCACCCAGTATGGTTGTACCATCTGAAGTAATAATATTATCTTTAATACATGGTTTAATATCAGTACATGGCTGTACTGTATCTAAATGTGCATTTAAAATAAAATATGGACATTTGACGCCTTCAATTTTTGCAATTATATTCCCGAAAGAATCACAAATAGCTGTAATTCCTAATTTTTTTAAATATTTAATTATCCATTCTTTTATTTTTTCTTCTTCCCGAGAAGGACTTGATATTTTTACTAATTCCATAAATGTTTTAAGTAAATGATTTTCTTTCATTTTCCTTCTTCTTTTATTACAATTCCCTGAACTTTTTTATTCATTATTATCCGATTATCTTCCATAAAAAAAACAACTTCCTCTGCACTAAAAATATTTTTTCTTTGTGTTACTTTTGCATTTTCAGTCATTACAAGTTTTTTAGACTTTTGATAAAAAACAGCATAATCACTCCATGCCTCTATTGAACTATGTATTATATGAACATTTTTTGTAACAACTATCTCATTTTTATCTGAGAACATTTCGATTTTATTACCTGTAATTTCTGTTTGAGCGTTATCTTTATCTTTCTCTATAATTATTAATTTAGGTAATTCAGTAATAATAGCATATTGTTTTTCCTTGCTATATTCTCCTTTACCGCCAGTTACAGTAAGTTTTACTTCAGGCCCTTCACTAATGATTTTAAGATTCCCCTCCCCTACTACCCTGCTCTCACTGCTAAATAATGTAACTTTATCTCCATAGAAATTAAATCCTTCCTGCTCAAGAATAACATTCCCCGTAAAATAACCTATTTCCTGATCTTTTTTAAAAGTATATTCAACATTATCAGCTTTTATATTTATAGGTTTTTCTTCTTTAGCAGATGTATTTGCTTCCGCAGAAAAAATAGACATGCAAAAAATTAAATAAAATACAGCTATCATAAAAATATTTTTCATATTTTATATTTTCCTAAAATAAGCTCGATAAGCTTGTCCTCAACATTATTAATTGAGTATCGAGCAACTACAAATAATTGATATGCTGTAGAGACGCAAAATTTTGCGTCTCTACTAATTATTTTAAAACATTTAAAGCATCTTTAGAATCAGCTACTATCTTGACATTACTGAATATTTTAATATTTTCAAGGTTTGCACCTGTTCGTAAACCATTTCCTTCAAGAATGCTGTTCTTTTTAATTACTCTTACAAAAGCATCTGTTGTAAATACTTGTTCTTTGGTATCCCATAACAATTTATCTGTTTCCAGTCTTACATTGTTTTTTGAAATAACTTTAACATTGTTTTTTGCTAATATATTTTTACTTCTTATATCTATAGCAGCTTCTTTTGCTTCGAGATTAGAAAAAGGTTGATTTTCATCATAAAAAATTATATTGATCTTTTCAACATGAATACTACTTTCTTTTTCATAAATATTTGCATAAAGAGCTTTTAATTCCCATTTTTTAGCTCCTTCTATTGTTTCAGTAAGAATAAAACCCTTTATCTGCAAAGAAGCAGAATCATTATGATCATCATTGATTGCCTTTGAAGAGTTATTATTATTTGAACTGCAAGAAAACAGGTTGAATAATAAAATAAATATAATGTAATATAGTTTCTTTTTTAGCATTAAAAATATCTTTCAGTTACTTGATCCCATTTTTTTTGCGTTTTTAGAATTAATTCTATTACCTCTCTTATAGCTCCATCTCCTCCATTTTTATCTGTTATATAATCAGCTTCACTTTTAACTTCCTCAACAGCATTTTTTACAGCAATTGCTAACCCTGCTTTTCTTAAAACTCTTATATCTATTAAATCATCGCCAATATAAGCTAATGCATCTAAAGGTATTTTGTAAGTATCTATAATTTTATCTAAAGCATCTGTTTTAACAAAAACTTTTTGATAAACATCTTTAATCCCTATATTATTTGCCCAATGAGTTACTAACGGTGAATATCGTCCTGTTATTATTGCCGGAACAATATTTGCTCTTATAAGCATCCTCAATCCTGCGGTATCATGCTCATTGAAAAATTTATATTCATCATTTTTTTTGTTCCCAAGTATTATTTTACCATCTGTTAAAACCCCATCTACATCCATTGCCAATATTTTTATTTTTTTAATTTTATTTATAAGACTTTTTTTGTTTTTAATTTTCATTCGAAATCCTTATGAATTTTGTAAGAATTATAACAATTTATTCTGAAAATCACAAGTTTTAAATTCTAATGAAACTTTTTATTGACTTAAAAAACCAGCTATATAATAATACTATCTGTGACTAAAGAAATTAATGAACGAAAAATAGTTCTGGATATACTCAATAAAGTAGATACAAATAAAAGCTATGTAAATATTTTACTTAATAACTATTTAAAAAATACTGAAATCAATAATCAAAAATGGAGATTAATTACTGAATTAGTTTATGGGGTTATTCGCCGCCGTAATACAATTGATTGGTACCTTAGCAATTTATGCAAACTAAAAGTACAGGATAATAATATAATAAATATTTTACGTATTGGTGCTTATCAGATACTTTTCCTGGATAGAATTCCAGATTATGCTATTGTATCTGAATCAGTAAATCTAGCAAAAAAATATGGGAATAAATCACAAGGCGGATTTGTAAACGCTGTGTTAAGAAATCTAAAACGTAAATACAAGGAGATGCAATTTCCCAAAAAAGAAAATGATCTGGTCAAATATTTTAGTCTGATTTATTCCTTCAATGAGTGGCTGATAAAATTATTTTTAGATAAATTTGGAGAGGAAAAAACTCAAGAAATATGTACTGCAAGTAATTTGCCTGCTCCAATAACGATAAGAGTAAATACTATAAAAATTTCGAATGATTTATTTAAAAATAATTTGATTAATAACGGTATTATTTTTAAGGAAAGTAAATTTATAAATGGAAACTTCTTAATTGAATTAAAATCAGAAAACTCGCTGCTGGAAAAGGAAGAATACCAAAAAGGGTGGTTTCAGATTCAGGATGAAAGTTCAACTTTAGCTGGACTTGCAGTATGTCCTCAGCCAGACGAACTGGTTATTGATTTATGTTCCGCACCAGGTGGAAAAATTACGCATCTTGCAGCGCTGATGAAAAATAAAGGAAGACTAATTGGCGGGGATATTCATCCTGCGCGCTTGAATTTGGTAGCTGAAAACAGCAAAAGATTAGGTATTGAAATTATTGAACTTTATGAAGTTTCACAAATCATAAAAAATTTCTCTCAAAAAGCTGACCGTGTGCTGGTTGATGTGCCATGCAGCGGGCTGGGTGTTTTACGAAGACGTCTTGATGCGCGCTGGAATAAAAAACATGAAGATATTAAAAAAATTCCATCTTTACAATATAAAATTTTAGAGGATGGCTATAAATGTTTGCGTCAGGGAGGCATATTGGTTTATAGTACATGCACCATTCTTCCGGAAGAAAATGAGGAAATTATATTTAAATTTTTGCGAAATCATCCTGATATGAAAATAGAAAATTTAGCAAATATACTTACAGAATCAGTTAAAAATTTTATTGATTTAAAAGGTTTTTTGAAAATACTTCCATCCCCTTCTCATACTATGGATGGATTTTTTATTGCAAGATTAAGGAAAGAATGAAGTCACAATGGAAAAAATGAATTCATTTAAAAAAAAAATAGAAGAAATTTTTTTAAAATTAAAACCGTATCTTACCCGAGAACATATTCTTGGTATTTTAATAGCTATGTTATTAGTTGTGGCATTATTAGCAGGAATAATAATCTGGATTTTTTCTATTGGAGGGGAAGTTATAGAGACTCCTAATTTAATTGGTCTGGATACTCTATCCGCATTAGAAGTTATGACGCCTTATGGATTGGGATTGAAAATTGAAGGGCAGGTTTACAATAATAAATATCCTAAAGGTTATATTGTGCAGCAGGATCCGGAATATGGAGAAAAGATTCGTAAAAATAGAGATTTAAAAGTAATAATAAGTAAAGGCACGGAAATGGTAAGTATACCCAATCTAATAGGAATACCTACCAGACAGGCTAAAGTAGTACTTCAGCAAGCAGGGCTTATTAAAGGTGATGAAGCTCAAATAAATTCAAGTGTATTCCCTATGAACAGAATAATCGCTCATACACCGGCTCCAGGTACATTGGTAAAAAGAGGTATTAAAATTAATATGCTTGTAAGTTTAGGTCCACCAAGAAATGTATTTATGATGCCTGACTGTGTTGGGAACACTATTTCTCAGATAGAAAAAAATTTAAATGAATCAGGACTTTTAGTAAATGAAGTAAAATATGAATATGACCCAAAATTACCTGATGGGACTATTATAAGTCAAAATCCGGTATTTGCTATGCCTGTAAAAGAAGGTGACAATATAAAATTTAAAGTTACACGGCGTGAAGTTTTCTCAGATAAAAATAAATTGACAAAATATGCAGTATTATATTATATTCCTCCTATTGGTATACTCAAAAAAAATGTAAAAATTATAATTGAAGATTTGAAAGATACCTCACGGGAAGAAGTTTTTTCGGATCAAAAAACAGAGCCGGGTCAAAAAATTCAATTAGTTGTACCTATTGGCGAAAAAAGTAGAGCAAGAATTTATCTTGATGATGAATTAATTGAAGAAAAAAATTTTTAGGATAATCTTATGAAAGAAATTTCAGCCTCATTGCTTTCTGCTGATTTTGCGTGTTTGAGTGAACAGGTAAAAAAAGTGGAATCAGCAGGAATAAAATATTTACATTTTGATATTATGGATGGACATTTTGTCCCAAATATAACTATGGGACCAATGGTAGTTAAATCACTGCGCAATACTAGTTCATCAATTTTTGATGTGCATTTAATGATTAATAATCCTGATAAATATATAGAAATATTTAAAGAAGCAGGCGCTGATATAATTACAGTTCATTATGAAGCAAGTGTTCATCTGCATAGAACCATTCAACTGATAAAAAAGGTAAAAGCTCTTGCAGGAGTTTCAATTAATCCTGCCACTTCATTGGAATTACTGGAATATATTTTACCGGAAATCGATTTGGTTCTTATAATGAGCGTAAATCCTGGATTCGGGGGACAGGAATTCATAGAGACGAGTTTGGATAAAATCAAAGCTTTGCGAAAAATAATTAATAAAAAGAAATATAATATAAAAATTGAAGTGGATGGCGGTATTAATCTTAAAACTATTAAAAAAACAGCTGATGCCGGTGCGGATATTCTTGTCGCGGGAGCCGCAGTTTATCAGAATGGAGATCCGGTAAAAGCGGTTAAGGAATTAATGAGTAAAATAAATTAGGCTCGATAAATCGAGCAACTACAATGCAATATGTTTGTAGTTGCCCAATTCATTGGGCATAAAATATAATCTTTCAAATTCCTATGGAGATAAAATGTTATTTGATTCTTTATTTGGACTTTTTTCTAATGATATAGCAATTGATCTGGGAACAGCTACAACTCTGGTTTACGTTCGAGGACAGGGTATTGTGCTGCGTGAGCCATCGGTTGTTGCCATTCAAAAAGGCGTTAATCAGGTACTTGCTGTGGGAAGCGAAGCAAAACGAATGCTTGGCAGAACTCCAGGAAATATAGTGGCAATACGTCCTATGAAAGATGGCGTTATTGCAAATTTTGAAGTTACAGAAATGATGCTTCGTTATTTTATTACTAAAGTGCATGACCGCAATACTCTTATTCGTCCAAGAATTATTGTTGCTGTGCCGTCCGGGATAACAGAAGTGGAAAGAAGAGCAGTCAGAGACTCTGCTTTACATGCTGGAGCGCGTGAAATTTATTTAATCGAAGAACCAATGGCTGCGGCAATCGGCGCTGGACTACCTATTAACGAACCTGCAGGAAATATGATTGTTGATATAGGCGGCGGAACAACAGAAGTTGCTGTAATTTCACTGGGTGGAATTGTATACAATCATTCTGTCAGAGTTGGCGGAGATGAAATGGATTCTGCTATTGTGCAGTATATCAAACGAACATATAATCTTCTTATTGGCGAACGAACTGCAGAAGAGATAAAAATAAATATCGGATCAGCTTACCCTGATCTTGAAAAACTGCGAAATAAATCAATGGAAATTAAAGGGCGTGACCTCGTGGCTGGCATACCTAAAACATTAATCATTACACCAGATGAAATCCGCGAAGCTCTAAGCGAACCTATTTCAGCAATAGTTGAAGCGGTTAAAACAACACTGGAGCGTACTCCTCCGGAATTAGCATCAGATATTGTTGACAGAGGTATTTTTATGGCTGGGGGGACATCTCTTTTGCACGGGCTGGATATTCTATTACGCGAAAAAACAGGGCTTCCTGTAAATTTAGCTGATGATCCAATGCTATGTGTGGCACTGGGAAGCGGTAAAGTATTGGATGAATTAGACACTCTGAAAAAAGTATTAATTATTACTCATCGCGAAGAGTAATGAATCAATTTTTTTTCTTTACAGTATTATAAAAAATAAATAATATCTGTTCCTTAAATATTAATTCAACAATTAATGGATCAAATTGACTACCTGTTCCATTTTTCAGCTCAGATATTATTTTATCCATAGAAAGTGCTTTTCTATAGGGTCTATCGCTCATCATTGCATCTATAGCGTCTGCAATAGTAATTATTCTCGCTGCCATAGGGACGTTGTCCGCTTTTAATCCTTTTGGGTATCCGCTACCATCATATTTTTCATGATGATAAAGAACAATAGGGACTATTTCTTCCAGAAAAGGAACAGCATTGACAATCATTGCTCCAATTTCAGGGTGTTCCTTAATTTTTTCGTATTCTGCAGTGGTAAGTTTGCCTGGTTTTCCTAAAATCACTTCTTCAATACCAATTTTACCTATATCATGAATAATACCCCCATATCTTATTTTATTTTTCATATTTTCTGATATACCTAATGCATCAGCTATTATAACCGCTAATTTTGTAACATGGTCCGAATGATCAAATGTATAATGATCTTTTGCATCGATAGCTCTTATCAATGCTTTAACCGTACCTTCATAAGCGCGTATCAGCTCTTGCTGTGCTTTGGTTATTTCGCTTTCAAGTGATCTTGTTTTATATATTAATTCTTCTTTTTCCTGAATAGAAGCTTTTTTTGTCCGATTCTTCTGCAAACCTTTTTCAACAACATTCAAAACTGCATCCTTATCAAAAGGTTTCATAAGATAATCAAGAGCGCCCAGTTGTACAGCATTACGCGCAGAGTCAATACTTGCATATGCTGTTAATAATATTACTTCTGTATCAGGATGCTTTTTCTTTATCTCTCTTAAAACTGCTATTCCATCCATATCCGGCATTTTTATATCAAGAACTACCAGATTAATAGGATATTGAAGCATTAAATTAAGCCCTTCCTGCCCGCTGCTTGCAGTGTGTACAAAATATTTATCTTTTAATACCATTTTAATAGACACTCTTGGGATTAATTCATCATCAATTATTAAAATATTATCATCTTTACTCACGGATATCACCTTTTTATACATTTATGCTTTTAATTAAGCCTGATAAATCAGGCAACTACAAAAATTTCAATGTAGTTGCTCGATTTATCGAGCGTTTCAAATTCCTGTACTTTAAATTATTCGCAAAAAACTTTAATTTCTTAACTTATTTCTTCTTTCAACAGGTAATTTTATTACAAAAGTATTACTGCCATTTTCACTTTTTACGCTAAGATCCCCTTTGTGTTCTTCAATAATTTTCTGGCATAGCGAAAGATTTAGTTCTGAATTAAAATTATCCAGATCCAGATTTGGAAGTGCTTGCGGAAGATTTTCCTTGCTATCTAAAGTATTTTCAATTTCCTGTCCTTCATATTTAATTGAAATTTCCACAAAAGGTCTGTTATCCAGCATAGTATCAGCGCTAAGTGTAATTGATGTTCCCTCCGGAGTACTCTCAATAGCGTTTAAAATCAAATACGTAATAGCTTTTGCAATGTGTTTTTTATCTACATTAATAAAAATTGATTTTTCAGCGTTTAGTTTTAAAAATTTATGTGAGGGAGGAATGTTTTTTGAAATATAATTCATAGATTCATCAATAATCTGATTAATATCTTCCTTACTAAAGCAATATTCAGATTTGCTTGAAAAAGTTATTAATTTATCAATGAGAATATCTATTTTCTGAATTGATTGAGAAACCACTGTTGTATAAAAATTATTAAGTTCCTCATCCTTATATTTATCATAAATAAGCTGCGCATAGGTAGAGATTGAAGTCATAGGAGTTCTGATTTCATGAGCAATCTTTGCCATAAATTTATTAATTGTTTCCAGTTGATCGGTTTTTCGTTTTTCTTCATCCAATCTTTTAGTATCGGATAAATCATTAAATACAATTCCGGCTCCAACCGGGGTTGCTGATTCATCAAGCAATCTATAACTATTTATCCCGATGGGTAAGCTATCCGGCATAATTGCAACTTCAAATCTTTTATAAGAATTGCCTGTAGACATTGTTTCGAAAAGAATATCCCCTAATGGGGAAGGTAAATTTCTTAAATCCTGTCCTATTATTTCTTCCGAATTTAAATTTAAAATTGTTCCTGCCTGCTGATTGAAAATAGTAATTTTTTCTTCTCTATTTATGGCAATAACACCGCTATTCATGCTTGTAAGAATATTTTTTGCAAATTCCTTTTGATACCATATCTGGTAATACAAATCTATATCTTTTACTGCTGCCGCAAGATAATTGCATAGAACATAAATTATTTCAAGTTCATCACGATAAAATGGTTCTTCTGTAATTTTATTTTCAATATTGAAAATACCTATTAATTTCCCCTTATGCGACATTGGAAAAGAATAAATACATTGCAGAAGATCCATTTCGGATTTTATTTCCAGAGATTCTGCATCAGCGGGATTAAATGGTTTCTGCTTTATCCTGCCGGTCTTGGAAAGCCATGCGGCAAGCGCACTGTCTTTTTTTATAACAACATTATCTGCGACATAAGGATCAAGCCCCCAATGCGATTTGACTTTAAATCCTTCTTTTTCCAGAAGCATTATCGACATTTTGCTTACACGCGTAATCTCCATTACCGAGTCAATGAAATGATTAAATAATTCCCGCATATCAAAACTGGCGGTCAATGTTTTAGCAAAATTAACAAGAGCTTTTTTTTGTAAAAATCTTTCCGATGAAAACATTTCAGATTCAGATTGTTCATTATTTATTTTTTGCGCCGGATAAGAACCTGATTCATTTTTTATGGCTGCTGTGAGATTGTTATCTTTTGTTTGTTTTAGTAAATTTATTACTTTTTTAAACATTTGTTTTTCAATCGCACGTTCAACTAAACCGGAAAGTTCAAAATTTATAGATTGAACATCAACATAACCAAAAACACTTTTTGGTAAATTCTCCTGAGTGAATTTATTAAGTTTTTCAGAGGTAATTAGTATAACCATATTATCATCAAACTTTATTAAAAAATCATCTAATTGCGATAATTTATATGTATCTGTGTCAATAAGAAGCAAACTAACCGGCATATCAATTCGTAAATGTTCAAATTTATCTATTGTAGTTAAAGGATACACAGTATAACCTTTAAGAGCTTGTTTAACTTCAGGAATAATTATATCTTCACTGTTACTCAATAGCGCTAGCAGTTCCATAATTAAGCCTCCTTATTTTTTTATCAATTTTCATATTTGACACTTTGTTCCTTTTAAATCTATAATTTATAATAGATTATTCTCTTCCAAAAAAATTATTGATTCATTAACAAATTCATGCAATGATTTCCTCATATCAATAAATATATGTGAATCAGGATTATCAAAAGGATGACAATGGTATTTACCGCCTTCAGAGTCATACCCATACAATCGTCTATTTTTAAATACAAGAGCAAGATTAAGTTTATCTTTCTCATTATTTCTATATATTTGTATAAAAAGGTCATTATCTATTAATAATTTTAAACTAATGATATTTTCAGTCCTATCTATTTCAATAAAATTTAGATTATATTTGTCTGCAACTTCACCTACCTCTTTAATAATTTTATTGATTCCCATCCATAAGTTCCTTCAATTTTTTTTCGATTGTTTTTATTCCATCAATTGCAAGTTCCCATTCCTCTGCATTAGATTCAACTTCAAAACTATAGTTCTCTTTTTTTACAATATTTTTTTTTTGAAACTCTTCAAAATTCATACCATATTTTTTATTACAAACATCATCTATCATCCTATAGCGGGTAAGCCTTCTCTTATAATCCCTTTGAATGACTTCTTTAAGCTCATTCTCTGGCATTTCATCTATTTGTTTTTTCAGAATAGCCTCCATAATTAAGCCTCCTTATTTTTTTATCACATTATATTAATATTAACACTTTTATAATTTTTTTCAAATTTTATTTTTATTTTTTTGATTTTTAATTTCATTCGGGTATGTATAGAAAGGGAATATCAACATGGAAGCTTTTGTTTTTATCTGCTTTTTTAAAATTTGCCAAACTCAAGTACTAATTTATTCTTGATGATACTTTATCATATACATCTTTACGATGACCTATTTTTAAAATAATTATTTGGTTATGATCAATTCTATAAATAATTCTATAATCTCCAACACGTAATTTACGATGACCTTTTAAACTTTTACGTAAAGGTTCACCAAAAAGAATCGGGTCATGTAATAATCGTTCTTCTATGGCTTTACATATAGTCTCTTTTATATTTTTAGGAATTTCAGGTAAATCATATTTTAAAATATCTGGATGATAAATTAGTTTATATATCATTATTCAGACCATATTTTTTTATGGGATAATCCATGTTTTTTGTTGAAAGTTTTTTCTCTTTTGTTTGCTTCTCCTACCCAATAATCATCTTCACAAAATCGAAGTGCTTCTTTAATTAAATCCCTTGCTTTTAAGGATAAGGAAATATCCTCTTTATTAGCAAGACATTGTATAGCTTGATATAATGATGCTTCTAATACTATATTTAAACGTGGATTTTTAGTAGACATATATTTTTCTCACCTCCATGGATATAAATGTATCACTTATGACACACCATGTCAAGAGAAATATTAAAAGAACAGAGATACCTCAAAAAAAAATTAACCACAGAGTTGATAACTATTTATACCATAGCATAAAAAAGTCTTGACAAATTTATGCTATGGTATAAAATAGTCCTCATGAAAAGAACACAATCGCTTTACATATTTGATCCTGAAATTAATTCTGAAAAAATGATATTTTTGTTTGGTCCTCGACAGGTTGGAAAAACAACATTTGTTAAAAATACATTAAAAGAACTTAATGAGGAATTTTTATATTTTAATTGGGACGATCCTTTTGTAAAAAAGGAGTATTTGCAAAATCCTCATTTTTTAAAAACATATCTTGCTAAATCTAATAGAAAACGACCTTTTGTTGTTTTTGATGAGATCCATAAGCATAAAAATTGGAAAAATATTTTAAAAGGGTTGCATGATATACACCAGGATGAAGCTCAGTTTATTGTTACAGGGAGCGCAAGACTTGATTATTTTAGACAATCAGGAGATAGTTTGGTAGGAAGATATTTTTCTTATCGCATGCTTCCTATCGGATTGGCTGAAGCAGCTAATAATTTTGATTTTATTTTGAACGATGATAAATTTTTGGCTTATCCTGATAAAAATAAATTTCTTTCCAAAATACAAAAAATTGATGAAAAAATATTTAAACCTGCTTTTGAAAGATTAATGGAATTCGGAGGCTTCCCAGAACCATTTATCAAGAATAAAAAGACTTTTTCAATTAAATGGAGAAGAGATTATAAATCTCTTTTAATTTATGAAGATTTAAGAGATTTAACTCGTATTCATGATATTAAAGGAATTGAACAGCTTTTATTGCTTTTGCCTGAAAGGGTCAGTTCCACATTAAGCATTAATTCAATTAAGGATATCTTACAGGTTAATCATAAAACAGTTTCAAACTGGTTAGATGCTTTAAAAAAAATTTATTTGATATTTTCAATAAAACCATGGTCAAAGAGTATTTCAAAAGCTATTAAAAAAGAAGAAAAAGTATATTTTTTTGATTGGACAATGATTGATGATGAAGGAGCGCAGTTCGAAAATTCTACTGCAGTATTTCTTTTACGCTTAATTTCACGTTGGAATGAATTGGGATTAGGAGATTTCGAATTGAGGTATTTAAGAAATAAGCAAGGGCAGGAAGTAGATTTTGTAATCATAAAAAATCAGAAACCATTTGCTTTATTTGAATCAAAAAGGGGTGATACAAATATTTCAAAATCAGGGATCTATTTTAGTGAAATATTACAAATTCCGTATTATCAATTAGTACGGAATCAGGATATCGTTGAAGCTTATCCTAAAAACAGATATATTATATCTGCCTGGAGGTTTTTGGGAATGCTGGGATAGATATTTGGGGAAAACAATGAAAATCATAAAAGATAAAATTGCACTTTGTGAATTAAAAGATATGGCCGCTAAAAGTTTTGGTAATTTTGTTAAAGCTGTTGTTGATGTTACAAATGGTTTTATGGCAGTTGATGCCGACCTTCATTCTGATGAAGAGGCATTACTTTTAGAAAATGGTTCGGAACAAAAAAATCTCTGGGGTATTAATTTATATCCTGAAATTGAAGGAGAGGATTTTATTGAATTTGATTCAATGATTAATCTTCGTCCTTCTCAAAAAAACCGTAGCAGGGGTATAGATGACCCGGAAATTAGAGAAAAGATAAAAAATATAGTCAATAATTTGGTGGTAAAATGAATTATCAGCACAAATATCTGGCAGATGGCAGATGGTTTGAAATTCCATTCACAGCTCAAATGGCTAATATCGGAAGCGAAGTGATTAGAAGTATTAATTGGAAAAACAAAAAAAATCCTGAATATAGTCAAAAAGCTTTCGAAAGAGCATTGGAACTTCTATCCTTAACTATTTCTGATATAAAAAACAAAAAACGCCTCAGAGAATTAACTCGCCTTTATGAAGTATTGGTTGATTATTTTGCTTTTGATAATGAATATAAATCAACCGATCAATTGTGGCAAAACTACTTTCTTGCCTTTAATTATAAGGCCAGATTAGGTCATTAATATTAGAAATTAATGGGATGATTCCAATATAATTGAAATTCCACTAAAAACTATTGATGAACCAAGATATTTAGTTGTTGGGAAAATATTAGAAAAATATTGGTCAAGTATTATCACTTATAGAAATGATAAAATAAGAATTATTTCAGTTAGAAGATCCAGAAAAGAGGAGATTGATATATATGAAAGCACATGAACTTGATAAAAAATTTGATGAAGGTGAAGATATTTCTAAATACCTTGAAATATCGAAAGCAAAAAGGCCCGAACAGGAACAAAAGCGAGTAAATGTAGATTTCCCTTTATGGATGATTCATTTATTAGATAGAGAATCAAAGCGTTTAGGTGTTCCTCGTCAATCGATTATTAAAGTCTGGGTAGCGGAACGGCTTGAAAAGGCAATTTAAAATTCAGAACTTGTAACTGTTAGACTCAGAAATTCCCCATCTTGATAAAAAATAAAAATTTAAAATTGTAGGGGCTTGATTTATCAAGCCCGTAAGCAGGTTCGATAAATCGAACCCCTACAAAAAATCTTAGATGGGGAATTTCTAAGCAATAAAGTACTTCTCTGACAAATTTGCTAATAGTATAACTAAAGTGTATTATCCCCTCATTATGTGTGTTATCGTTATTTTCAAGGTACAAAAATTTGAAACGCTCGATAAACTTGTACTCAACATTATCTGGAAGTGCCATGAATTGGCACAAATATAAATAATAAAATATTCCTATCAGAGACAGAAGATACCATGTGGCTGCCACAGGGTTCTTCATTAATTGAGTATCGAGCAACTACATTAAATTTTTGTAGTTGCCTGATTTATCAGGCTTAATTTAATAAAATAAATAGGTTAATTTATGAGTCTGAAATCTCAAGAAAGGGGGATTCAAATTTTGATATTTTATATTTAATTTAAAGTATAGGAAATTGAATACGCCCAATGAATTGGGCAACTACAAACATATTGCATTGTAGTTGCCTGATTCATCAGGCTTATAGGAGACATTCTATGAAAAAATATTTTGTTTTTTTAGTATCCTGCTTTTATTTTTTAATAATATTTAGTATTCAAACAATATATCCCCAGAATAGTAAAACCGAAATAATAAAAAATGCTATTGCTTCACAAAAAGGTTGTCCTAAAGAAGAGATACAAATAGCAAACACCGGTAAATCTCATTTCCCGCTTTTAAATAAAAAACTCACATGGGTTAAAGCAAAAAATACACGAACATATGAAATATACAGCATTTCTCTTGATGAGAATGATAATGTTGCTGATGAAGAAGAATTAAGCAAAGAAGAAAATATTTTACATGAAAAAAAGTATGGTAAATTTTCAGAAGATTTAC
>CAYWFU010000063.1:0-18392 GCA_964457585.1 uncultured bacterium
TGCTTATCCTGTCCTGAAATAATTGGATGATTTTGATAATATTGATTTATCCGCGTAGCTTTGTCCCAGCACGAAACGTCAGATACAAAACCGAATACCCCTAAATTCTATGCCCTCATTTCTGTATTCTGAGTACTGTCTCCTGAAACTGGTGATTGGAAATTGGTAACTGGTGACTGATTTCCCTGTGTACTGTCCCCGTAAACTGTTGACTGTTCTTCATATTAAATGCAACAAATATTGTAATACTGATCATCTCTATTATAAAGCCCTAAGATATAAGAAGTATCAATAAAAAGACGTTCAAATTTATCCATATTATTTTATTCTGTTCTTTTTGGAGTTCCATAAAGATAATGGTCATGATTTATTGACCAATCCTTTATTCCAACATTTTCTGCCATAGCCATAATTTTAGCAAATACATCTACATCAGCATCTTTTCCCTTATCCTTTTTATGATTTTTAAGATCAACCTCTATAAGAGCTTTATTCCCATGTTTATCATAATGAACAATATCATCAAGGGAAACGCCTAATTCTTCTGTAACTTTTTTTAAAGTTGCTGTTGGCATTTTTTTGCCTCCTTTTGTTTCATAGAGTTTCTTGCAAGGCTTCAAGAGCCTTGAAAACATTAACTCTCCAGCTTTTTATTTTCTTGCAATCCTCCTTGTTGTATGGTATAATTATTATAATAAAAATTCCGAATTTTTACCGATTTTACCAATAACTTTACATTACAAAGAGAACATATGCTATTTGTTAATAATCCTAAAAAACCTATCTACAATTCTCTTAATGACCTCAAAGCTAATAAATCAATTAACTCTTGGTTCGATCTTACTATTTACGATAAAGCTACCGTTTCACTTTTAGCTCAAGAACTTGTTGTTGCTAAACAACAATTTTGTTTGTCCTAATGCTCTATCTTGCCTTAAGCCTGGTCAAGATTTCAAAACTTTTAAAATTCAAATTAAAGACGATCTTCGAATATCCGGCACTCTTTCTACTCCAAAAGGTTCTTTAAAATGGAAAGAGGATTACAATAAAAGAACTGTTATCGAACGAAATTCCTTTGATAATAAAAGAGTTCGTTTGATTTTCTGCTATGTTTTCATTAATATTAATTACTTCTTCTTCAATTTCTTATGTCCCAATTATATTACCTGAAGAACAGGTCTTTATCACAGAATACTAAGTCAATAAAGCAAACTGAAACGGAAGTTATATTAAATAACAATACAGGCTAAAAAGTTTGATATTCTTGGATTTTATGATAACAGGATTTGAAAATCGAAAAGCCTTGATTTTTATTGGTTGCGGGGGTTGGATTTGAACCAACGACCTTTGGGTTATGAGCCCAATTCTCCTCTTAAACGATAACCAACAATAACAAAGAAAATCTTGATTGTCAAGACTTTTATTTGTTTGATGATTAAGATTTTCTTGTTATTTTTTACTGTTTTTTATTATTTTGTTAGAAGATTGTTAGAAGATTTTTTATAAAATAATATTAACCTTTTTATTTATCAACTTACAGTTAGAGATAGAAATTAAAACCTCTTCCTTTTTTTATTTTATGTTTATTTTGATTTAAATTCTTATAAATTAATTTTGATATTTAAATTAATTGTCACCATGGGGGGAGGGGGATATATATATTTAATTATGTATAAGTTCCCCTATCCCTTGCGAAGCAAAATATCTGAAGGTTTCAACTTTATATTGATTGTAAATTATTGACATGTTTGTATGGGGGTATATTTAGAAAATATGAATTATCATATATTAATTGAAATATCTTGACTTAAAAGTGGCAAAATTATATTATTTATTGTATCAATTTAAAGGTGCATATGGAAAAACAAAATTCAAATAATTATGCTTTCATTGATAGTCAAAATCTTAATCTTGCTATTAGAGAGCAAGGATGGCTCTTGGATTTTAAAAGATTCAGAAAATATCTTCAGGATAAATTTAATATAACTAAGGCTTTTCTTTTTATAGGATATGTTCCTCAAAATCAGGATTTATATATAAATTTACAAAAGGAAGGATATATTTTAATCTTTAAACCAACTTTAACTTTACCAAATGGAAAGGTTAAAGGAAATGTGGATGCTGAATTAGTTTTACATACAATGGTTGAATATAATAATTTTGATAAAGCTTTAATTGTTACTGGTGATGGTGATTTTTATTGTCTTGTAGATTATTTAAATAAACATAATAAATTATTGAAATTGATGATACCAAATATGAAAAGTTTTTCTTGCTTTTTTAGAAAACTAATGTCTCATATTATTTTTATGAATCATTTAAGGAATAAAATAGAATACAGGAAAAAAAAATAAAAAAGGAGGCATTGCCGCAGGACGAAACCTTTTGGATAGCCCCCCATCGTGATTCTATAATAAAGATAACAATAAAAATTAAAAATGTCAAGAAAAAAGCTTCAAAAAGCTTTAAAAAATATGTAAAGAAAAATATAAAGTTTTTTTATCTGGAAGTGCCAAGAATACCCCGCAGTTTACTGCAGGGATGAATTGGCATAATATAAATAATAAATAATTCCTATCAGAGACAGAAGATACCCCGCAGCTTGCTACGGGGTTCTTCATTAAATTCATTTCGTCATTTATTAAAACATAATAAATCAAGAAAGGAAAAAATGAATAATTTAAAAAATATTTTTATCTCTATTTTATTATTATGTTCGACTTTTTTATTTGGATTTGATTCGAATGATATTAAAGATACAAAAACATCCAAAGGTAGTTTAAATGATTCTACTCAAAATAATATAGAAAAGGTTTTAAATCTTATATTAGGAACAAAAACAAAAAATTTACAGGATTATACTAAAGCTATTGAGTTAAACCCTAAAGATGCAGGGGCTTACTATAATAGAGGTGTAGCTAAGGCAAAATTAAAAGATTATGCTGGGGCTTTAGATGATTTAAGTGAAGCTGGACAACTAGGCGAAACAAAAGCTTATGAAGTTATACCAATAATTCAAGAGATGATGAGACAATAAGGATGAGCTCTGAACGGAAGTAACTAGTTAAATAAAGATAACAATAAAAACCAAAAGTGTTAATATTTAAATTTGTAAATTTGTTAATTCATTTTTTCTTTTAAAAAAATCAAACCAAAAATCTTCTAATTAGATTAAAAAACCAATGTTTATTTTATATGTTAAGTGCTAAGTTGACATATTGATTCATTTATTTAATTTTTTCATTGCAATTAAAGAAAAAATCAAATTTTATGTTGTTTTTAAAAATACAAAAAAGGACTTAATTTTAATTATAATAAGTTTAAAAATATTAATTTTTATTTAAGGCATATCGACATATAACTATTAGTATTCATTAGGGGGCATACCGTAAATACAATAGTATTTTTTATATATATTATCCCCTTTTACCATATGTAAAACAAATAAGATTATAAATTAGGTGATAATATTGTAATTTATTGTCTATATATAATTGTTTTACAGGTGAAATATATGCTCCAGAATAAAATTAAATTAAAACTTTAAAATTGACGATAATATAACAAGATTGTTTTCAAAGGATAATAAAAATGGACATATCTGAAACCGAAAAAATTCATATTATAGCTTTACACAAAGAAGGTTTTTTGTATCGTAAAATAGCAACCAAGCTTAAATTATCGCTTAACACAGTGTATCGAATTATTAAGGAACAGAATGAATTTATTAATGGGAAATCGATACAAACTATTAATCAATGTATCAAATATTAAAGATAAATCGATACAAGATGCTTTAAATGAGATTAAAAGCAAGGAAAATCAAACAAAACAAGTGGAATTAAAATCGATACAAATTAAATCAAATGAGATAATTGAACGTATTAAATATAAATCTGCTGAGATAGCAGAGCAGTGCATTGATAATATCACATCTACTAAAATCCAAGGATCTAATATAGATACTTTATCACTGGTAGCATCAAGGTTAATCGATAAGCATAGATTACTATCAGATAAAAGTACATCTAACGTATCAATGCACAATATATTTATATCTGCTGTTATTAGAGCATGTCAACCGCAACAAGACATAGGGGGCAATGGCATTGACACTAAATTGACGATTGAGCATTAAGGGCTAAAATAGTTCTATAGATTATGATACTATGAATGAATGTAATGAATTATGTAAAATTATTAATAGCAGTATAAAAACAATAGGCAAAAGGATGGGTTAATGCTCAATTTAATAATATATTTAGTGTCAATGCCATTGGACATATGTGAGGGAAACAACCCCCGAATCCGACGATTGAAATTATTATATTTAAATAAATTAAAATAGATTTAGTTGTTCTTAAAATTTTTATAATGTTATTAAAAAAGCTAAAGTATGAATATGAAAAATGAAAATGATATATTAAACAATATTAAAAAAACCAAGGGAAAGAGTCTGCGGATATTTTTGGTCGCTTTGATATTTATCGATGGGATTTAAACACAGATGATTATAAATTGATAGCAGAAGCATTAATGTTATGGCATTCACATATTTATGTAGCGGACGTTTTAAATATTGTAAATAATTATGTAAAATCTGATGGAAAATATATTTTTGATGGAACAGTAAAAAATCTTAAATATTTGGTTAATAATAAATATTTAAATATTGATGACATCCTTAACGATATCCCTAATATTAAACCAGATGATATTAAAATACTTAAAGAACTTCTCAAAAAACATTTAAAGAATTTTTAAGACATAGAAATGAACTTGAAAAAATCGAAATAAATATAGACCGATGGTCGCCTCAAGCAATTTATTGTAAGCTTGTTTTTTTTCTTTTACATCTCAAACATAGTATAAGCATAACTCAGGAAGTCGGAAACATCTTAATGAGCCTCTCTAAGAAGGATGTTGAACAACAAAATAAAGGGAAATTAATTTATATCAATAGCCTTTGGTCGAGCTTAGCTGGAACATTTCCATGGAATAAAGGTAGAGTATTAACTTTTCAGCAAGTAATCAATGAAGATTTTACTAATATAAATACTAAGGGAACGGATCTTAATCAATTATATGAAAAATTTTTATCTGATTCCACAAATAAAATTGCTAAAAAATATTTTCCAGATTATGAAGAAGAAGGACATATTGCTTCTCTAGCTATAAAAAAGGCTATTGTGGTTATTTTATATCGATTAACTGACTATTGCAGTGAAGGCACTAGACATACGGAATTAAGATTTGATGGTATTTTTAATAAACCTCTTGAATATATCTTTAACAAAAATTTAGAATTACAAAATTGGTTTGTTAAACATTTTAAAAATGAACTAGAGAAAAGAATAAAATTTATAAACAAGTAAATGATATATTGTTTAAAATACTATACTTAATTTTCAAACCTCTAGCTAAGCATGTTTTTAAAGAACTGTTTGATAGTGAAATGAAAAAAAATATTAATATTGATAAAGATTTAATTGATGATACCTTAATTAATACTATAGATAATACAGCTTTATTTTATACAATACTTAAATATGATGTTTCAAAAAATTCAAATTTTTTTGGATATATCAAAAAAATGTTAAAATTTAATGCTAAATCTGAGCTTAGAACGGAAAAAACACAATTAAAAACTCAACAAAATAATTTTACTTTGAAAGATTTATCTGATGAAAATATATTAAAAAATAGTCAAATAGCTAATTTAGATTCAGAAAATTCAACATTAAATATACAAACAATTATACAAAACCTACCCGATAAAGAACGCAAAGCAATTAAAAAAGCATATTATAATAATGAAAATTTAAATGATACTGAACGCAAAGCAAAAAATAGAGGATTTAAAAAAATAAGGCTTAACCATCCAGAATTAAAAAGCTACTTATAAAATTTTCATCTTTAATACTAATAATCTTACTTTGATTTCTTCTTTATACCCATATAATATAAAACTCAAACTATTTCTTTTTATATAATACTTTTCTCTATTTTTATACATATCAAAAATATTTTTATTTTTGATGTCCCGTTTTAAGCACTTCAATGCATATAAGTAGTGAAAGCAATAAAAAATTCATTATGAAAATGAGGTGAATAATATGAAAAATGAAAAAAAAACACAATTAGAACTTTCCGATTTTTATCTTTCCGCTTTCTGTTTAGCAAAAGGCTTTACCTTAATCAAAATTGAGAAAACAAACCCTAAACGAGCTTTGTTTATTTTTGAAGACAAAAAAGATAGTCAAGAATTGATTAAAAATTATATGTTTGGGAGAGAACTAATAGAAGCAAAATGTTTTATTTCAGCTATCAAAGAATTAAAACAGTTATTTTATTCAAATATATGATAAATGGTTATTAAAAAACAACATATGCATAAAACTATCAAAATTCTATTTTATTTTGTTTGTAAATTTTTAAGGGTAAAACCCCATTAATATGATTAAAAAAAATCAAAATTTATGGAGTAAACAGACGTTTTTACGCTTGAATTTTTAAAATTTTAAAAGGATGTGAACTGAAAGATGAAAATAACTCCCAAAAACTCAATAAAGTTAGAATGTCGATATTGCAAACAAAGTAAACATTACAATAATTGTGATAACAAAATTTGCAGCTTAAATAATAAATCGTCATCGACCTTAAAAAGAATGAAAAGACACTGCATAGACTGCATCGGGAGTGTCGTAGCGGTTAAGAATTGTTCCGGTATTGTTTTAAACAATAAAGATAAAAAATGTTACTTATGGAATTATCGGTTAAGCAAAAATCCGAAATTGAAAAATAAAAACCTTGAGCATTTAAAAAAATTTTATTTTCAAAATAAAATTGCCAAGAAATTAAAGCGTAATTGTTTACCATGAGAGGATTAAAATGATCGAACATAAACCGGATATTATAGAAATTATTCAAAGCGAAGGAATTGAATTAAGAAAAAGAGGTAAATATTACAAAGCTTTATGTTCATTGCATTCGGAGCGGACACCTTCTTTCAAAGTTGATACGGATAAACAGATATTCTATTGTTTTGGGTGTAATGAAAAAGGGGATGTAATTAGTTTTATACAAAAATACAAAAATTATTCCTTTAAGGATGCTCTTATATATCTTGGTATTAATAACAATGATAAAAAAATAATTAACCCTAATCCTAAAGAAGTAAAAAAGAAAATCCTTGTTAAAGAATATCAGCAATGGGAAAAAATATATTTAATCTTTTTATCAGATATTTTAAGAAATTTAGAACAAAAAAAACTTAATGCAAAAACAATAGAAGAAGTTGAGGAAATGTCCGTGCTTTATCATAAAGAGCCTATTTGGGAATATCATTGGGATATTTTATTTAATGGAAAAGAAAAAGAAAAAATTAAATTATACGGAGAGTTAAAATATGGAGAAAAAAAAGTTGATATTGGAAATGAATTATTAGAAATGGAATTGGAATATAATAATAAAGTTACGGATGTTACGGTTGATAATCAAAATAAAAATTTTGATAAAGATATAATTTCACCTTGCAGTTTTCCTCTGGATATATTACCGGATGAATTAATAAACTTAATTAACAAGCTTTATATTTCTTTTCAAGTTCCTCATGATGTTATAGCGGCTTGCATGTTGACTATTATAAGCGGCGCAATTGGAAACTCAATCAAAACATATGTTAAAAAGGAGTGGGAAGTTTCACCTTTTTTATGGACAATGATAATTGCACCCTCTGGTTATGGAAAGTCCCCTATTATAAACGCACTTATGAAGTATGTTAAAAATAAACAAGCTGAATCTTATAAGGATTTTAAAAATAAATTGCAAGACTATGAATTGCAGCTTTTAAAATATAAAAAAGAAGGTAATTTTGAAAATCCAGCACCCCAAAAACCAAATTTGAGTCATTCATTTGTTAGTGATTTTACTTTGGAGAGCTTATCAAATGTATTTGAAAATGATCCTAGAGGAATAGTAATTTATTCGGATGAAATTTCTAAATTCATTAAAGGGTTAAATCAATATAAAGCCACTGGTAACGATAGACAGCATATTTTAGAATTATTTGACTGTAATTCTTGGAAAATAGACAGAAAAGGTAAAGTGAAATTTATTCCAAATACCGGTGCTTCTATAATTGGAGGAATACAAACTAAAATATTACCTTCTATTTTTTCTGATGATTCTTTTGATGATGGATTAATTTTAAGATTTTTATTATTACCCGGCGAGGATATAACAAAAAAGTTTAGTAAAGATTCTTTGCAAGATAGTGAATTTGAATATTGGAATAGTTTATTAGATTATTGTTATCAGATCCCTTTAAATTTTGATGAAAAGGGTTTTGTTAAACCTAATTTAATAAATCTGGATAATGATGCTTTAAACGAATTTGGAAAGTTCCATGATTCATATCATTTAAACAAGCAATACTTATCAGAAAATGCAAGTATATTTATTCCTAAACTAATTACTTACTCATTGAAATTTGCAGGGATATTACAGGTTTTAAATTCTTTTGATAAAAGAATGATAGAAACATTATATAAGTTAAAAGATACGGTTAAAGATGGTTATATATTATTATCTGAAATAAGGAATAGTTTTAATAATGACCTACCGGAAAATAGCAGGCTTACATCTGAAAAAATAAGTTCTATATTAAGAGAGTTAAATTTAACCACAGAAAAAAGAGCATATAATTTATCTTATCTTTTATGGGAACAGGAAGATATTCAGGCAATAGCTCATGAAATTGTTAGCTTATTAAAGCCTCATATAGAAAATAATAAATCAGATATTCAAGATATATTATTTGATATTGATGGTCTGTCAAAATATCTTAATGTAAAAAAACAATGGGTTTATGATAAAGTTCATCAAGATGCTATTCCTTATTATAAAGTTGGAAAATATCCTAGATTCAAAAAAATAAAAATAGATGAATGGCTGCAAAAAAGAGAAAAAGGAAATAGCAAAAAACAAACTAATACTGTTAGAAAGTTGTTAGAATAGAATATCGAACAGCTTGATAATACTGGTTTTAACAATTATGTATCGGGTTGGTTACCCAAAGGTCAAATGCTTTTTTACTTGACTTATTATTATACCAATGGTATATTATAATTATGAAATCCATAGAATTAATTAATTGGCGAAAAAATAATAAATTGTCTCAAACTAAATTAGCAAAGATACTTGGGGTATCCAATATTACAGTTTATAGATGGGAAAAGGATATGCGGGAAATACCGTCGTTTCTTCATCTAGCCCTTAAGTATATTGAAATGAAAGGGGGTGAAAATATTTTACACAAGATGAAAAAATGAGAATGAGAAAGGAGGAATGATTTTTATGACTGGCAGTATCCATAAAAAAGGTAAATCGTATTATATTGTATTTAGAGTTTTCGATTCTAATACCGGATATAAAAAACAAAAAGAGAAGCTGAAAGCAAACTTACCGAGCTTATGGGTGAAGTTCAAAACGGGACTTACAAAGAAATAAAAAAAATATCATTTGATGAATATTCCGATTTATGGATCAACTCTTATGCTAAAGCCAAAACAAAACCATCTACATTAAAAAGCTATATAGACATAATCAATAAACATTTCAAACCGGTTATGGGAGATTATCTTTTGACAGAAATTAATACTAATATGTTGCAAAGATATATAACTTTAAGACTTGAAAAGGTAAAACCTAAAACCGTAATCAATGAGATTGTGCTATTAAAATTAATGTTTAAACATGCGGTAAGATGGGGATATTTAAAAGTTAATCCTACCGAGTATATTGAGCGTCCAAGAGTTGAAAAAGAAGAAATAAAGATACTTTCACCCGAAGAGATAAGAGTATTCCTTGACCATGTTACACCCGATTTTAAGACTTTTTTTCTGACCGCAATTTTAACAGGCATGAGACGAGGCGAACTTCTAGGATTAAAATGGTGTGATATAGACTGGAATAGCAATCAAATTAATGTCCGGCGTTCTTTATGGAAAGATCAATTTGTATCACCTAAATCTAAAAAATCCGTAAGATGTATTGATATGAGCCCTTATCTTACCAATGAGCTAAAAAAACATAAACTTGCTTGTATTGATAATGATCTTAATTTGGTATTTTGCAACTCAAAAAATGCTCTCATTGATGCTGATAATTTAATAAAAAGACAATTTTTACCTGCTTTAAAAAAAGCCAATATACAACAAATAAGATTTCATGATTTAAGACATACTAATGTGGCTTTATGGATTGAACAGGGACAAAATATTAAATATATTCAACATCAACTTGGACATGCTTCTATTCAAACAACTCTTGACAGGTATGGACATCTTATAAAAGATGTTAATACCGAACAGGCTAAAAAGCTTGATAATATTCTTGGATTTGTGGAATATTCTGGCAGCTCCTTGGAATCTGTTAGAAGATTGTTAGAAGATAATCAAAAAAATGAAACCATAGGGAAGCTGATTCCATTACCAGTTATTAGTATTCGGGAGGCAATCAATGGATAAGGGTTTGAAATATATGATAAAAGGATTTGAAAAATCGAAAAGCCTTGATTTTTATTGGTTGCGGGGGTTGGATTTGAACCAACGACCTTTGGGTTATGAGCCCAACGAGCTACCAGACTGCTCCACCCCGCGTCTTATTGAATCAGTGGTGACATATTATAATATAATAAAAATATTGTCAACCCATTTTTTAAACCATTTTTCAAATAAGTGTATATAACTGATATAAATATGCTATTAATATTGAGCCTGTTAAGCATATACTTAAATAAAGAAAAAAAACTTTTTTCTTAAATAAAGAAAGAAAAACTGCCATGACAGGCAAAGCTGTGACTGGAGCGCCTATTAAAAAAGCCAATCCTGCTCCAGGTGCAAGGTTTTTTCCGATTTTATCTATAACTCCCGCAAGTATTGCAACAGAACTTATTTGATTTATATGTAATGGAACGCTAAAAATAGTTATCGCTGGAATACTGATCCAGTAATTATTCATCCCAAAAATATTTTCAATCCATGAAGTTGGGATATATCGTGTGCCTATAACTTCAACTAAAACACCAATTAAAGCAAACTTGCCTATTTTCATGAAACCTTCATAAGCTTTTGCTAAAAATATTATAAATTTATTGGCATTTTTTTTTGCAATACGGTTACTTAATTGTTCATTGCAAAAACAGCGTAAACTTTCAACTGGATAATCATGATCATGCATATCCCCTTCAGGAATTTTATTTTTAAAAAGATTTTCCGGTTGAAATTTATAGTATTTTGAAATTAATGCTGTAATGATTCCAGCATAAATACCCATAAAAAAAGATGCAATTAATTTTATATTAGCCCATTCAAGACCAAGTTCATATTTTGTTAAAATATATCCTGCAGGACTCATAAGAGGTGACGATACAAGCAGCGCCATTGCAGGGGCAAGCGGCAGCCCGCCAATAAGCAACGAAATCGTTAATGGTAAAATACCGCAGGCACATAAAGGGCTTATAGTGCCAACAAGAGTAGAAAGAAAAATGGCAGCATATCCATATTTGGTTAAAGATTTTCTTATTTTTACATGAAGTTTATAAGTCCGGATTAGAGCTTCTAAAATTACTCCAACTAAAAAATAAGGTAATATCCCCTTTATTTCATTTACGATTCCTCCCTCACCCAATAATAGGGATTTTATTTCATTGTAATAATATGACATCTTAGTCTCCTATGAAAAGAAGCAACGAATACCTAGCAATAAGCAGCAAGTTAAAAAATATTTAAAACTCATTGCTCATCACTCATTGTTTATTATCTATATATTTTATTTTTTTTCAATTACTTTATTTCAATTTATTTCAATAAGCATACCCATACCGATAACATCTTCCTCTGGAATAAGAGTTTCATTAATCTTAGTTGGCAAATCATATCTCAAACTCATAAAATCTCCCTGAATTAAAGAACGAGGATCTCTTGGAGCTAATTTTAAAAGAACTGTTTTCCCTGATTTTAAAATATTTTCTTTTTTATATATTAAAAAATTTAAACAATAAACATTTCTATTGGAATTATAAGATAACCGAGGGCTAAAAAAAATAAAATTCATCTTGGCCATTTTGATTTAAGCCAGGATAAATTAATATGATCTCCATATTCACGGCAGACAAAAGCTAATCCATTTATCAAAGTAAGTATAAGGAATAAACCAACAAAATTAAAACCATCATAACTTCTGCGTGAAAATCTTTCTAAAACAACCTGTTGCCAATATAGATTTATTGCAAGATTAACCAAGACAAGCCACATCTCAACCAAAATCCAGCAAATTCAGAAATTACAACCCAGCCTGCAATTAATAATGACCATCCCATAAATAATTCGTATGCATCTGCTCCAGTTTGATATATCTGTCCGAATACAGCCAAAAAAACTCCGACAAAAAAAGCTGCACTTAATAGTAAAACCTTACCTAATATTTCATCAAGCCCTCTTAACCATGCACCAGCAACACAGGTTAAAATACCCGCCTCAACAATTGCAAATTTTTGAAAAATCCCCATCTTTGCCCAATTGAAAGCAAAGAAAAAAACAATACCAGAAAGAAGTAATGCAAAACCTATAAAAAGTAATATTCTATTTGCCCAATACCACCAAACAAGGGATTTTTTTTGAAAATTCAAAGCTTCATCTTTTGCTTCTTCACTTAATAGCTTACTATTAAACAAATCAAGAATATCAATTTTACTTATTGGTTTATTTAAAATATTTTTCATAATGGTCTCATTTATTTATTTCATTTTGATATATATTAATAAAATAGTTAGCAAGCTCCGAAAACCGAAGCGGAGCTGTGGTTTTTGGAGTCTTAGTTGAACATAAGGTTAGAAATTTTTTTACTTTTTACCTCCGTTATTTATTTTTTAAAGCTTATTGAATTAAGATATTTCATAGCATCTTTATTATATTCATTTCCCTTATACATTACAACAAAACAATAAATATTATTATTAGCTAAATAAACTCTACCTAATATAGTAAATCCTTGCTTATCGAGTGACATGAATTCCTTGCCAATTAATTTGTCTAATGAAACATCTTTTTCATATATTTTTTTACCTGACATTATTGATTTAGGGCTTGCGACGAAATAACTGTAACAAATTTATTATAAAAAAAATCATATAGGAACGCATGAAAATATTTAAATTGTTACAGTTATTTCGTCGCAAGCCCTAACTGCAAGTAAGCCTGTAAATGGAATTTTTTCTTGCATCAAACGTTCAAGCTGTACTATAAAAATAGAAATTGAAAAAATATGGACCCAATCCCATTCCTGCTAAAATCATTCCAGCTAATCCGGGAATTCGAAACTTTCTAAATAACCAATCTACTAACAAACCAATAATAATAATTTCTCCAAGCGACCATATCATAATCTGTTAATTATATCCCTACCCTTTTAAATATCTTATCAATATTTCTCAGATAATAATTAAGATCAAATATTTTTTCTAAATCTTTTTGTGAAAGTAATTTATTAACCTCAGAGTCATTAATCAGTAGATCTTTAAAATCTATATTTTTATCCCATACTTCCATTGCATTTTTCTGAACGCATTTATATGCTTTTTCACGTGTTAAACCTTTATCAATCAATGCAAGCAGTACTCGCTGAGAGAAAATAAGTCCTCTGGTTTTATTTAAATTAGTTTTCATATTTTCTGGATATATAACAATTTTTTCAAGCATCTCTGTTAATTTGGTTATCATGTAATTTAATAAAATTGCACTATCAGGAAAAACCACTCTTTCTACAGATGAATGACTTATATCCCGTTCATGCCATAAAGCATTATTTTCCAAACATGGAATTAAATTACCTCGTATTATCCGCGCCATGCCTGTTAAACGTTCTGAAAGAATTGGATTTTTTTTATGCGGCATAGCTGATGATCCTTTTTGTCCTTCTTCAAAAGGTTCTGACGCTTCCAGTACTTCTGTACGCTGTAAGTGCCTGATTTCGGTTGCTATTTTTTCAATAGTTGTTGCAATAATTGCAAGATTGCTCATATATTCCGCATGTCTGTCGCGTTGAATTACCTGATTAGCGCAAGGCGCAGGAATAAGCTTTAATTTTTTACATACTTTTTCTTCAACTAAAGGATCAATATTTGAAAATGTTCCAACTGCTCCTGATAATTTACCAACACTGATTATTTCTTTTGAACGTTTTATACGTTCGATGTTCCTCATTGTTTCCATATACCATAAACTCACTTTAAGACCGAAAGTTATTGGCTCGGCATGTATTCCATGAGATCTTCCGATCATAACTGTTTTCTTATGTTTTTGTGCCAGTTTTTTTAATACTTTCAATAGATTTGTTAAATCATCAATTAAAATATCAGCGGATTCGCGCAGAAGCAGAGCGAATGATGTATCCAGAATATCAGATGAAGTCAGTCCCATGTGTATATATCTCGAATCATGACCAACGTATTCTGCAACATTTGTAAGAAAAGCTATAACATCATGATTTACAATTTTTTCAATTTCTTCAATTCTATTAATATCAAATTTAGCTTTATTTTTTATAACTGATAATGCTTTTTTAGGTATTTTTTTCAAATCTGATTGAACTTCACAAACTGCGATTTCAATTTCCAGCCATTTTTTAAATTTGTTTTCTTCACCCCAGATTTTGTTCATTTTATCCAGTGAATATCTTTTTATCATTACTGTTTTTCTCCTTTTAAATCTGATAAATCAATAGCATAAATATATCCATCTTTTGTTCCCAAAAATATTTTATTATCCGCTACAACCGGTGCGGATGGGGACTCTCTGATATTTAATTTTGCAATAATATCTCCTGTATCAGAATTAAATACATATAAATTATGATCAAGAGAAGTTGCGAATAATTTATTATCACTTATAACAGGGGGAAAAAGTATACGTCCTCCGGTACGATACTTCCAGACCAATTCTCCTGAATTCTTGTTGAGCGCATAAATAAAATTATCCCATGATCCTACAAAAATTTTATCATTATAAATTGCGGCTTTAGCGCATATATTTCCATAAGTTTTAAATTTCCAGACAAGATTGCCTTTATCAATATCCAAAGCATAAAAATATTGATCCCATGAACCAATGTAAATATTCTTTTCATCAGCTATAGGCGTTGCTTCAATATTTCCATTTGTACGAAATCTCCATTTAAGGTCTCCGGTAGACTTATCCACTGAATAAATATTTGTATCCCAGCTGCCAAAAAATATATTATTTTCTTTTATTATCGGTGAAGCATAATAAATACTTGCGCTTGTTTTAAATTTCCATTTAAGGGCGCCTTTTTCTATATCCAATGCATAAATATGTTTGTCCAGACTTCCAAAATACACAGTTTTTCCATCAGTAACAGGAGAAGACCGAATTGATTCCCAGATTGAATATTTCCATATTAATTTACCTTTTTGTGCATCAAGAGCATAGAAAGTTTTATCCATTGAGCCAAAATAAACTTTATTATCTAATACATAAGGTGAAGAATCTATCCATGAATCAGTATTAAATTCCCATAAAATTTTGCCATTTTTTGTATCAATAGCATAAAGATTATTATTTCTTGCACCAACGTATAAAATATCATTATTTATAAAAGGTATTGATTCTATTGCACCATCAATATTTGTTCTCCATAATACTTTTAGAATATTATTATCATTATTAAAATCAGAAATGTCGTGGAATTGTGTATTTTGTATTGAGGAAGAGCATCCGCTTAAATAAAATATTGATAGCGATGAAAAAATAATAATAAAGTATTTTTTAATTTTATTCATATAAATTTATAGTATAATACTAAAACATTTTATTTTGAAGTATTTAAATTGAAACATAAATTAATTTGATAGCTAAATATAAAAGCATAACTGAAAGAGAAAAGTCAAGGGAAATTATGAAAAGGATTAATCCAGATGAAAAGAATTCTTATAATTTTTTATATTTTTTTAATATCTCAAATTTTAAATTCATGCAGGGAAACTGATAAACAGACTAACCCTCAAAAACAATCAAAATCAGGAATAACAGGAACAATAGTTTATCAGGGAACACCTGTTAATTGGGCTTATGGGTATCTTTACAAAACTAGTAATGTTGGTTTTCGTCAGGAGTTTCTTGAGGCATCTGAACCTACAGGAACAGACGGAAAATTTGTGATTTATATAAAACAGGGGAAATATTATTTTGTCTCACGCAAACGCTGGAATTATGCTAAAATTGGTCCGCTAAGAACAGGAGATTTTGAAATTATTTATTTTAATAATCCTGTTGAAATCAAAGAAAATCAAATATTAAATATTGGAGAAATTGAACTTAATGAAATTAGAGAAGAATGGGAAAATATACCTGAAGGCAGTGGTATAAAAGGAAAAGCTGTTCTGGAAAATAATCAAACAGAGGATATTTTTGTTTATATATATACTAATCCTGATACTGAACTGCGCGGTCCCTCATATTATTTAACAAAACCTATTGAAAAAAATGGAAATTTCAAAATTAATCTATTGCCGGGTAAATATTATCTTGTAGCGCGTAAACGTAAATCAGGCGCAAAACTGGGTCCTCTGGAAGAGGAAGACTATAACTATGTTTATCTGCAAAATCCTATTAAAGTAAATAAAAATGAATATTTTGATGCAGGAGAATTACGACTTAAAAAAATTGATATAAAAAAACTCGTTGCTATAAAGAAAGGCACTCTCCCGCCTAAAATTAAATTATCCACAGGTATTAGAGGTTTTATTTTTAATAAGAAAAAAGAACCTGTGAAAGATGTTTATGCTTTTATTTATAAGGATTTTCAGATGGTTGGCAAACCATTATATCGTTCAAGTCCTACAAATAAAGATGGAAAATTTGAAATACTTTTGAGTGAAGGCGGTATTTATTATGTTGGCGCAAGAAATACCTTTGGCGGACCTCTTGAACCAGGCGATATTGTAGGTAGTTACAATGGCTCACCTGATCATTTACTTAAAGTAAAAAATGGAGAAATTTTAGAGAATATTAATATAGTTGTTGAAGAATTTCAATAAAATTTTTAAGGATATTTAAATGCTTAATTGGTTAAAAAAACCAGTGTTTTTAATTTTTTTTATTGCTGTTCTTTTTCGATTTTTTTATAATTATCTTTTTCTAGGACTCAACTCCCCTCCAAATGAACACGATTTCTGGTTAGAAAAAGTAGCTGTAAATCTATCGAGCGGTAATGGGTATGGACTGACAAAAGGTGAACCTACAGCGCGTAAACTCCCTTTATTTTCCATGTTTTTAGCCGGGATATATTATATTTTTGGTCATAATTTTATTATAGCAAGATTATTTCAAATTTTGCTTGGAGCTTTAAGTGTTTTAGGTGTGTATTTAATTGTTGAAATACTTTACGGTAAAAAAGAGGCTCTCATATCCGGCATCCTTTTAGCCTGTGATCCGCTATATATATATCTTTCAGGATGGTTTTTAACAGAAAATCTATTTATTCCTCTTATTGTTTTTTTTATTTATTTTTCTATTAAATATCAGGAGCAAAAAAAGAATATTTTTTTCTTAATACTTGCAGGGTCTTTACTGGGATTATCATCTCTAACTCGCGCAAGTCTTTCCATTTTCCCATTTTTTATTTTCTTATGGTGTTTAATTAATAATTACCCTGATAAAAAGCAATACTTGAAAGAAACCTTGATAATCGTAAGCATAATGTATATTTTTATTTTTGGATGGGCTCTGCGTAATTATATGGTTTTTAATGATATTATTTTAACTGAAACGGGCAGCGGCAAAATGTTCTGGGGAGCGAATAATCCTGATGCAATTGGAGATGTGGTACTTATGACAGGTTCTCCAAGATTATATAAAGAAGATGAAAAAAAAGGCAAAAATTGGAGAGATTGGCAGGGTTCTCCGTGGTTAAATGTTTTTTTAAGCACAATTAACGGTAAATCAGAAAAAGAGGTAGATGACAGATATTTCAAAAAAGGATTTGAATGGATTAAAAATAATTTTAAAGATTTCTTATTTTTACTTCCTAAAAAAATATATTATTTCTGGAATTTCTGGAGTCCTCATGCAAGTTTTCCTGATATACCTCAAAATTTATTTCTAATAGCAAAGGGATATTATTATATTTTATTATTATCAGCCTTAATTGGTATTTATTTTACTTTTAAATCATGGAAAAAGAATATATTGTTTTATTTTTTATTGAGCAATTTTACTATATCAACTTTATTGTTTTTTGGTGATGCGCGTCAGCGGATACCAATAGTTCCAATTTTGGCAATTTTTGCCGGATTGGGAATCAGCGGAATAATC
>CAYWFU010000064.1:0-17918 GCA_964457585.1 uncultured bacterium
TATCCAACTCTTCAATAGGTCTATAAAATTTACCTTGTTCTGCTTTTGAAAAATCGTATTCTTTCTTCATTACCTTACCCCCTTCTTTCAAAATATTGTTTAACTTCATTTTTCGTTGCTTTTCTTGCTGAAATAATCCTTATACGTTCTTCACCATTAACGTTTCTAAATGTATGAATAACAACAAATATTTTATTATTTGGTGTTTGTCCTATAGTTATCCACCTATCCTCAACGTTTGAATGTTCATTATCAAACTCTGTCAATAAATATTTATCAGAAAAAACATAACAGAATTCTAAGAATGTTACCTTATGTTTATGCTCATTTATTTTTACTTTTTGAGAATCCCATTCAAATTTCATACATTATTTTTTCCTATTTTATTTTTCAATAAAATATTTATTATAAAATTACTTTTCTAATTAAAACTAACATAATATATTTATTTTGTATAGTTATTTATTTTTTTTTTAATAGTTAGTTGCCAAGTTACCAACGCAAGTCTCCCTCTTGTTGTTTCTCCCATAGTTTTGGAATTTTTCGCAGGAAATCTAAATAATCTAGTGTTCTGGTAAATTCATGAATTCTATTATCATGTTCCAAATAACGTATTTTTGTTTGATTACCATGATTTACTATTTTTGCACAAATATACAATAGCTTTAATCTTATTATTCTTGCAGTGTTCAATACAATTGGATGTTTTAATATTTCCTTTGTTTCTTTTTTTTTATTTATTGAATCAGATTCTACTTTATCTGATTTTGCTGCTATGATTTTTAAATATCTCCATATATTCATAGACAAAAGAAGTATTTGCAAAAATGCATTATTATTCTTAAATTTTTTTGATGGTAATGCATTCAATCCTTCATATTTTGTTTCTGCAATAATATGTATATTCACAACTATTAAATTCTACTTCTGGAATTCTTTTCTTGCTATACCATCCTTTTTCCGGGAATGGCGGTTCACACTGTCTGTTCGAAAAAATATAATTATATTCAGCTTCCTCTGCAGCATCACATACAGGACCACTCATAAATTCAGAATCTGCTCTTAACATTACTTTCTTAATATTTTTTGGTATATACTTTTTCAAATCCTTTATGTATTTTGCAAACTCTTCTCCTGATACTGTTTTGCCTGATCGTAAATATTCATATACATATTCCATGGTTTTATCAAATTTTTTTTATTTTACGTGCAAAATTCAGGTACTAACCCTACTACAACCGGATGGAATAAAGATGTTTGGACAGGTTTTGCATCTAGCAATCCGTTTGCAATGAACGCCGGGCAACGTCTTATCGCATTTGACAACACAATAAATTTATACGACAGTGTAGGTGCACCAACTATTTATTCCGGCGGATATTATCTTGGTGGTGATAGCTATTATAGAATAATTAGTTTTCCCACTTATCTTATACCGGAAATATCCGGCAACCAAATTAATCTCGCCGCCCACTGGACAATGTCATGCGGTAATGATGTTATAAATGGTACAGCGAAAGTCAACCGTCCTGTTGTCCTAGAACCAAGTACGATATTTTTGCTTGGCAGTTTAGCCATTGGATTATTTGGATTTAAGGGATTATGCAAAAGGTTTACAAAGTAGAAAACAGCCGCCAAAAAGCACTATAAAACCTTTAAAATTATTAAAGTTATATCATCATGCTGAGGTGAATTTTTTGCAAATTTCTTTATTTCTTTATGAATTTTAGCTATTAAATCCTGTGATGATAAATTTTTATTATTTTTTACTATTTCAATAAATCTTTCTTCTCCAAATAATTCATTTTTTTCATTATTAGCTTCGACTATACCATCTGTATAAAAAGCAATAATATCACCTTTACTTAAATTCACTTTTTTTTCATTATATTTTACAAGAGGAAAACTTCCAATAAATAAATTATTTGTTGCAAGTTTTTCAACAGTATTTTCATGAAATAAAAATGGCGGATCATGCCCTGCATTTGTAAAAGTAAATGAGCTTTCTTTCGGGTCTAATATACCATAGAATAAAGTCAAAAATTTTTCCTGCTCAGTATCAACACACATTGCCTGATTAACCTTGCCAATCATCTCACAAATAGAACTGATTGAGGATAAAGCGCGGATATATGCGCGAGCAGTGGTCATCAGAAGAGCGGCTGGCATACCTTTTCCTGTAATATCACCTATTGTTAACGCCCATTTATCATTTTCTAATTTTATATAATCAAAATAATCTCCGCCTGTATCCCGTGCAGGGATATTAAAACCGCTGATATCAAAATTTTCAATTTTTGGCGATGAGCGCGGCAAAAGGTTTTGCTGTGTCTGGCAGGCTATTTTCATTTCATGTTCAACTTCTTTTTTCGCCAGATAATATTCATATAATCGTACATTTTCAATTGCTACTGAAATCTGTGTACCTAAAACGAGCGCTAATTCTTCGTCATTTTTTTTAAACACACCTTTTTTCTTATTTAAAGTTTGAATAACTCCGGTTATTTCCCCTTCTCGATTACGCATAGGAATAGTCAGCATTGAACGTGTGCGATATCCAGTTTTTTTATCTGTTTCCGGATTAAATCTGGAGTCTTTATAAGCGTCTGGAATATTTATAATTTTACCTGTTTCAGCAACAAAACCTGCTATTCCCTGACCTAATTGAAGTTTTATCTCTTTTGTGCCTTGTGCAATCTTTGACCATAAAATATTTTTTTCTTTATCAAGAATATAAAGCGTACTTCTGTCTGCATCCATTATTTCTGTGATTTTTTCCATAATCATATTTAAAAGATCATCCAGATTAAAGACAGAACTTAATGCCTTACCGATTTTATTTAATACATCAAGCTCCATTTCCAAACGGTGATGTTTTTTACGTAAATCGGTTATTTGGGATTTAAGTTTATTGTCTTCTTTTTTTTTCATTTGTTATATATCCTTCATAATGGAATTTACACTGAGTGAAACGAATATCTTACTCATAATGAAAGGCCGAAATTTCCCAAACATTCAATTAATCTATTCATCTGCGCTAAATCCATAACTTTCTGCCTGCCCTGAAAGACTGCTATCAAAGTTTTTTATAAAATTTTTACTTTTTCTATCTCTTTTGACATATCAGGGAAACCACCATATTCAATTGTACGAGCGAAATGATGAATGGCATTATGCGGACATTGATGCGCTGTTCTGTCATGCGCAGGATTACTATTTGAGTCAGCATGATTATGTTGAAAAGTTTTCCCGCTAAATGTATCTACATGCGAATCGGTGTTTTGAAATTTAGTAACCAGATCAGTATCTACATATACTGATAAATCACCCCAACCAGCAATGCTTGTTACAATTTTATATTTTCTTCCAGTTAAGAGATAAATTGAATCCACTATAGCTTGAGAGGATTCTTTAATATCATCGAATCCTGTTTTATTAGGATCTCCATTTAAATCTCGAATATCAATTATGTCATTTCCATCTATATTTGTTTTAGGTAAATTTAAATTGTATGCTCCATTTGTGCCTAAAGTAATAACTTTTACTCCCAATGGAGATTTAATAAGGTGTGATGCAGCATCAACAGTATAAAGAAAACCAGCGAAGAAATTGCCAAATACTTTTAATCCTACATTTGAATCCGAACTAGCATTATGTACACGTGCTACGCCAATAAGATTAACTGCGGTATTAATACTGGTTATAGCATCTTCATAATCAGCACTGGCATTATCTGCTTCTAATTGTGCAGGTGATGGAAGCGTGAAAGCGGCGTTCATAGTGCTATCTATTGCTTTATTTTGCATAAATGCGGGCAGAATATTATTATTTGATATAAGATTGTAAGCGCTATTAATTTCAGTAACAGCAGTTTTATCTACGTCAGTTGTTCCGCTAAAAATTATTCCTTTTCCTGAAAGAGGAACTTCAAGGTTTGGAGTATCAGTATCATTAGAATTTATTATTAATGTAGCAGTCTTTATCCCTTCTGATGTTGGTGAAAAAGTTACTTGTATTTCACAACAATTATAATTTATCAAATGAAATTCACTATTATTAGTACCGGTTATTGTAACTAAATTAATAATAAGGTCTGATGTCCCAATATGTGAAATAGTAAAAATTTGCATTACTGATATATTTATTCCCACATCTCCAAAATCATGTATAACAGGGGAAATGGAAATTTTTGGGTTACCGCTAGTATTACTGTTTTGATTAGTATTATTATTTGTATTATCTTTTCTATTTTTATCAAAAGAATTACATGCAAAAGCTAAAGATAAAAATAGCAAAAAAAATACTGATAAAATTTTATTAGTTTTTTTCAGCATGATTTTTCCTTTATTGATTTTCCAATTTATTTAAGAATATATTTATTTCCTGTTTATATTTGGTTTTAATAAAATCCAATTTTTCTAATAATAATTTTATTTTTTTAATATCAATTTCATAGGAATAGGCATGTCTGAAAAAATGCCTGAATGCTCTGAAATCATTATTGCATTTACCTGATATCCTATTTCTGAAAATAAGACACTTAATTCTTTTTTGTCCATTTTATTCCTTCTTTTATTTTTTTTACTAAATGGCTGAAATTTTCAATTTGAATTATATCAACATCCCTGCCTATAAATTCTGATAAAAATGAAATAGTATGAAAAAAATTTTCGTCTTTAAGTCCATAAAAGCCAATATCAATATCTGAGTCTTCGTTAAAATGAAATGGATTTGTTACAGAACCGAATATGTAAGCTTCATTAAATTGTATATTTCTGTTTAAAGCATCTAAAGCTTCTTGTATTTTAGTTAAAGTATCTTTTCTTAAAATTTCAAGATTATTCCTACGAGTTAGAATAGCTTGTTTGACAAAAAAATCATAAGGGATTTTCGGCTTTATCATATTTTCCTCATTTTATTAACTCATACTTTCCAATCGAGCAATCCTTTCATCCATTGGAGGATGAGTGCTGAATAGTTTTAAAAAACTTCCTCCGCGCAGAGGATTAACAATAAAAAGATGCGCAGTTGAAGGGTTGGCATCTATCATTGGACGATAAGTAACACCTGCTTCTAATTTACGTAATGCAGAAGCTAGTAATTTAGGATTACCGGAAAAACCAGCACCATCTTTATCTGCTTCAAATTCACGGGAACGTGAAATTGCCATCTGAACAAGCATAGCTGCAATTGGGGCTAAAATCATAACTATAATTCCGGCAATTGGATTTGAGTTTCTATCATCTTTATTTCTGCCGCCCATACCACCGCCAAAGATCAATCCCCATCTGGCGATTGAAGCTAACATTGATATTGCTCCGGCAATAGTTGCGGCAATACTTGCAATTAAAGTATCGTGATTTTTGATATGCGCTAATTCATGAGCAATAACTCCTTTTAATTCGTCTATGGTTAATATATTCATAATCCCGGTTGTAACTGCAACAGCCGCATGAGATGGATCTCTGCCTGTTGCAAAAGCATTCGGGGAATTCTGTTCGATTACATAAACTTTTGGCATTGGTAATCCAGCATTTTTAGCAACTTCTTCAATAATAGCGAACAAATCTGGGGAATCCTTTTTTTCTATTTCTTTGGCATGATACATTTTGAGTACAATTTTATCACTGAACCACCAGCTGCCAAAATTTATTATACATGCGAACATAAAAGCCATTATCATTCCGCTCTGTCCGCCTATTGCGCCGCCAACCATTATTAATAAACCTGTAAGTACTGATAAAAATATTACTGTTTTAAAATTATTCATAATTCTTAAAAACCTCCTATTTAAAAACTTCGCCTGTTTCTTTGCACCACAATAATAAATCAAGATGATTTATGGGTATTTTAATATTCTGTGCAAAATTTTGCATTTTTTTTTCTATTTCCAGATAATTTTTTTTTGTTAATGAATCCGGAACAGCTTTAATTATACCAAAATTATATAAATTTTTCAATATATGACGGTCAAGAATGGCAAGTTGTGTGCCAAGCCCGATATTTCTTAAAAAATGGCTGGCTTCTTTATATCCATAACCTTTAATATTAGCAATTAACCAGTCTCTTCTCGTATAATCATTTTCTAATTGGGCTATTTTAGAACGAATAGATATTTTATTATTTATAATAAATTGTTTTTTTACGATCTCGATATATTCCGATTTTTTATTTTTAAATCTGACTTTGTTTAATTCATTAGTAATAAGTTTTGTATCATTTTTAAATAGCAGATTTTTATCACACAGGTTTTGCACACTTAGCCAGCAATATTTTGCTTTTGATTGAGGAGTTAATAAACAAAAAATAAGTTCAATAAAAACATCTTTTTCACTTCCATTTATCCAGATTTGTCTGAACTCAGCTAATCTTTGTATAATTTTGACTTTATGAATAGAATAAAGTTTTAATAAATTTTTATTTATTGTCATTTATTTTCACTTGCCAGCATATCAATGGTAATATCATTAAGGAATTTAAGCATATCCTGCTGAACACTTTTAAATTTATTTTTTAAAGCGCATTTTTTTTGACGGGGGCAGGCAGTTTCCCCCAAAAAACATTTATTAATTGCAAATTTGCCCTGTATAATCTCTACTATTTCAAGCACTGTTATAATCCCGGGATTTTTATTCAAAGAATACCCGCCCTTAGGCCCATAATCTGATTTAACAATACCCGCATTATTTAATTTTTGAAATATTTTTCTTAAGAATATTTCCGGTATATCGCATTCATGAGCCAGGTCTTTTACTGATTTATTTTCTTTTTTTCCAATTTTACATAAATGAACAAGAGCTCTTAAAGCATAATCTGTATTACGGCGGATTATTTCCATAGTTTAACTATCCTTAATTATACCCAGAGGGGTCATAAATTGTGATTTTTTCGGTGAGGATTGGGCATCGAGAGCAAGGCGTGAAGGTGAGAAATAGCCTCGCCTATTTCGAACCTGAGCAACGCAGCTATCGATGTCCAAGACCAGCGAAAAAACAGAATTTATGCCCCCTCTGGGTATATATCGCCTTTTATCCCAACAACAACTTCTTTGACAGGTATTTTTTTCCCTGAAGAAACTAATGCATCATTAACAATTTTTTGTAAACCAAAACAGCATGGGACTTCCATGTGCAATATTTTAATACTTTTTATCCCTGAAACGCTAAAAATCTGAGATAATTTTTCTTTGTAAATTCCAATATCATCCAGTTTGGGACATCCGATCACAATGGCATTATTGCTTAAAAAATCCTGATGAAAATTTGCGTATGCAAATGGTACGCAATCCGCAACAATTAAAAGATCAGCATTTTGAAAATATGGTGCAAGCGGTGATACAAGATGAAGTTGTATAGGCCACTGTCTTAATTCAGAATTAATTTTTTCGGTTGATTTAGTTTCTTTTTTTTGCGTCTGCCATGACATTTCGCGAGCTGAAGGGCATCCTGTTACGCCATGAGGCATTTTATGCGAATGATGCTCTGGAAGCTGGTCAGCATGTTCCTGCATATGTTTTAAGTGCGTTTCGAGCATATCAGGTGCAACTTCCTTTATTCGGGCAATTGTTGCTTCTTCATTATATACTTCAGCTTCACGTTCTTCAACTGTAAGCGCGCCGGTGGGACATGCTCCAAGACACGCTCCAAGTCCATCGCAATAAAACTCTTTTACTATTTGTGCTTTACCGTTAATAATTTGTATTGCCTGTTCAGGGCAGGAAGTAATACATAATCCGCATCCATCGCATTTTTTTTCATCAATTTTAATTATTTTTCGTTTAACTTTTTTCATTGCAAATCCCCCTTCTTTATTTTGCTTTTCATTATATTGTTCAACAGGTGCATTAATCCCCAGACACTGCTTTGCAAACTTGCACCATTTAGCGCATCCCGGATCAAATTTCGGATTTCTGACACTTGTCCCGCATTTTTTGCAATATCGATCTATATCATCTTTCCAGAATTCAATTATTGTTCCGCAATTTGGACATGGTTCTTCAAATATATCTGTCGGTTTCCAGAATCTTTTGTCCTGACCAGGACATTTTAAATCAGGCATTTAATTATCCCTCCAAGTATATAATACTATTTTAGTCCTAAATAAGATTTTTGTCAAGAAAAAAATTATTCAATATTATATAATCTTGACAATTTATTTGAAATAAGTATTATTACTATACTTGAATTAAGGAAAAAAATATGCCTAAAAGAAAAGATTTAAAAAAAATATTAATTATTGGTTCTGGCCCTATTATTATTGGGCAGGCTTGTGAATTTGACTACTCTGGTACACAGGCATGCAAAGCATTAAAGCAGGAAGGGTATAAAATTATCCTTGTAAATAGTAATCCCGCTACAATAATGACTGATCCTGAAATGGCTGATAGAACATATATTGAACCTATTACTAAAGAAATAATAGAAAAAATAATAGAGAGGGAACGTCCTGATGCATTATTGCCTACTATTGGCGGACAGACAGCTTTGAATGTATCGGTTGAACTTGCTGACAGCGGTGTATTGGAAAAATATAATGTTGAATTGATAGGCGCAAAAATTGAAGCCATAAAAAAGGCAGAAGACCGCAAATTATTTAAAGAAGCAATGTGTAAAATTGGAGTTGATTTGCCTAAAAGCGGTTTTGCTTATAGTGTTGAAGATGCAAAAAAATTTGTCAGTGAGATTGGATATCCGGCAATCATCCGTCCATCATTTACACTTGGCGGTACAGGCGGCGGAATTGCTTATAATATTAATGAACTGGAAGAAATTGTTTCACGCGGAATAGAGTATTCACCTGTTGGAGAAGTACTTGTTGAGGAATCGGTTATTGGGTGGAAGGAATTTGAACTGGAAGTAATGCGTGATTTAAAAGATAATGTTGTTATTATCTGTTCCATCGAAAATTTAGATCCTATGGGGATTCATACAGGAGATAGCATTACAGTTGCTCCAGCTCAGACACTTACTGATAAAGAATATCAGTTAATGCGGGATACAGCCATAAAAATTATACGTGAAATTGGAGTAGATACAGGCGGCTCTAATATTCAATTTGCATTAAACCCAACAAATGGACGCATGGTTATAATAGAGATGAATCCTCGTGTATCACGCAGTTCTGCTTTAGCTTCTAAAGCTACTGGATTTCCAATTGCAAAAATTGCCGCCAAACTTGCTGTTGGATATACTCTGGATGAAATACCCAATGATATAACACGGGAGACACTCGCTTCATTTGAACCAACAATAGATTACTGTGTGATAAAAATCCCGCGCTGGGCATTTGAAAAATTTCCTGAAGCAGATGCTACCCTGAATACTCAGATGAAATCTGTTGGCGAAACAATGGCAATTGGAAGGACTTTTAAGGAAGCTTTGCAGAAAGGGCTACGTTCATTGGAAATTGGACGTTTTGGGCTTGGAGCTGATGGAAAAGATAAAGTTACACAGGATAATCTGCCATCAATTGAATCAGTTGAACAAAAATTGAAAGTTCCGAATTCAGAAAGAATTTTTTATCTGCGCTATGCAATAAAATATTTTCATATGGATATAAATGTAATATACAAACTCACAGGAATCGATCCCTGGTTCCTGTATAATATCAGAGAAATCATTGAACTGGAAAATCTAATTGAAAGTTCCTCATTAAAAGGTATAACTACCGAGCTTTTAAAAAAAGCCAAAGAATTTGGTTTTTCTGATGAGCAGATAGCGTTTTTACTGCATTGTACTTCAAAAGAGATAAAAACTTTGCGCGAATCGCGGAATATTAAACCAGTTTTTAAAACTGTTGATACATGCGCAGCAGAGTTTCCGGCATATACTCCTTATTATTATTCAACATATGATGAAGAGAGCGAAATCGCAGTAAGTACAAAGAAAAAAATTGTAATTTTAGGCAGCGGCTCAAATAGGATAGGGCAGGGGATAGAATTTGATTACTGCTGTGTGCATGCCTGTTTTTCTTTATCCAGCGATGGATATGAGACAATTATGATAAATAGCAATCCGGAAACAGTAAGTACAGATTATGATACTTCAACCCGCTTATATTTTGAGCCGTTAACATTTGAAGATGTAATGAGTATTATGGAGATAGAAAAACCCGATGGAGTGATTGTTCAATTTGGCGGACAGACACCATTAAAATTAGCTATTCCGCTTGAACAGGCTGGAGTAAAAATTATTGGGACATCACCGGATAATATTGACATGGCTGAAGATAGAGGGCGTTTTAGCAGAATGCTTGAGGAACTTAAAATACCTCAACCGCCAAATGGTATTGCTTTTTCATTTGATGAAGCGCGCAAAATAGCATCGGGACTGGATTATCCTATTTTAGTACGGCCTTCTTATGTTTTAGGCGGACGCGCAATGCAGATCGTTTATGATGCAGAAACATTAAAAAATTATATGGCTAATGCCGCAGAAATATCACAGGGACATCCAATTTTAATAGATAAGTTTTTGGAAGAAGCAATTGAGGTGGATGTGGATGCGGTTTGCGATGGACAGGAGGTTGTAATTTGCGGAATTATGGAGCATATTGAAGAAGCGGGTATTCATTCAGGTGACAGCGCATGCGTTATTCCTTCTTTTAGCCTTGCTAAAAATGCTATTAAAATAATTCGCGAATATACATTTAAATTGGCTTCTGCCTTAAAAGTTAAGGGACTTATGAATATTCAATATGCAATTAAAAATGATGTTGTATATGTTTTAGAAGTAAATCCCAGAGCTTCCAGAACTGTCCCGTTTGTAAGTAAAACAACAGGCATTCCATGGGCAAAAGTTGCTGCCCGAATTATGGTTGGCAAAACAATAAACGAAATGGGAATAAAAGAAGTCGAAATTAATTATACATCAGTTAAAGAAGTTGTTTTTCCTTTTATAAAATTTCCGGGTGTTGATATTCTTCTTGGGCCTGAGATGAAATCAACCGGCGAAGTTATGGGAATAGATTCTACTTTTGGCAAAAGCTTTGCCAAATCACAAATTGGTGCTTTGCAGAATCTTCCAAAAGAGGGGAATGTATTTATAAGCGTGAATAATCGTGATAAGCGTTCAATTATTTTTCTGGCAAAAAAATTAGTAGATTTAGGATTTAATATTATGGCTACTTCAGGAACGGCTGATGTATTAACAAAAAATGGGATTAAAGTTATTCCTGTATTAAAAGTAGTTGAAGGTAGACCAAATATTGTTGATAGAATAAAAAATGGCGAAGTAAAGTTGATTATCAATACTCCTCTTGGCAAGAAATCTCATCATGACTCTTTTTCTATCAGACGCAGCGCTTTAGTGCACGGTATTCCGGTTATTACAACTATTCAGGGAGCATCAGCAGCCATTAATGGAATAGAATCAATGATAAACGATAAAATTACTGTTAAATCCTTGCAGGAATATCACGAGGAAGTAAAGAAATGAACAGGCAAAATAAAAAAAAGTTAATAGGATTTGCGATGACCGGAGCGAGCGGAGTTATATATGGATTACGTACAATAGAAGAAATTCTTAAACAAGGATATTCTATTTTATTAACTATATCAGAATGCGGAAAAATTGTATTGAAACAGGAAACAGGGATAGAAATTACTGGAAATGCAGAGCATTTTTTTCAGAATTATTTTAAAAGCAAGAATATCAATTATTATGCTCATAATGATTTTTTTTCCCCTTTGGCAAGCGGTTCTGCTAATTTGGAAGCTATGCTGATAGTTCCATGCAGCATGAAAACCATAGCAGGTATTGCTTCAGGTTATGCGCAAAATTTAATTGAACGCGCTTGTGATGTTAGTTTAAAAGAAGGGCGAAAACTTATTGTTGTCCCGCGCGAAACACCCTTAAATCAAATTCATCTTGCCAATTTATTAAAACTTGCGCAGATGGGCGTGCATATTGTCCCGCCAATGCCGGCATTTTACAATCATCCTAAAAAAATTGAAGACTTTGTAGATTTTATGGTTGCGCGCATATTGAATTTGCTTAATATTGAAAATAATTTGTTAGAACCATGGGGAAACAAAGAAGCAGAGGGATAAAATTTTACCAACATTTTTGTCGCACACCCAATATTGTTCAATCTGTAACTTTCTGGGGTCTCTACCACAGTGGTACTGAAATACCTCACATATAAGTATTATCAAAGTTTTATTTCACTTATTTTTTTAATTTCTTTTTCAAAGAATTTTTTAACAATATTCCATTCAATTTTTTTTAACATTTTTGGCATAGGTTCTTTTTCCGCATCTTCAAAATAAATTAAACTTTTTAAAATATGTATTTTATTTTGTCTAAATACTTTGAATTTTTTATTATAAAAATTAAATATTTCTTGCATTGAAATTATTTTGTAATAACTTATAATAAAATAAAGATCGATAAAATCCCGTTTTGTACCTCTATCACAAATAGCAGATAATTTCATTGGAGCAATATCTTTTATAGTTGCAATATTTATACTAAAAAAATTATTAAATTTTTCCAAGACAGGATAATTATAATAAAATAGACTAAATTGTGTTTTTCCTAAATAACCAAGAATAGTGCCGTTACTTACACTTTCTAATTTGAATTTTATTTGAAGACGGGAGATTTGTTCAATAAATATTTTTTCATTAAATTTTTTTGAGGTGAAAAAATCGAGATCTATAGAAATTCTATGGCCTATTTGTAAAGCTAAAGCTGTCCCACCTGCAAGATAAGCTTCCTTTAATAAACCACTTTCACCTAATAAGACCAATGCGTTTTTTGCATCTTTTGATATGACTTTTTCATACATACTATTTCACTTTTATCCAGATTAAATAATAATCTCCAGAAATTACTAGACTTTGGAGAAAGACCACGATATTTTAAAATAACTTCTTTTATTATATCCTTATTATAAACTCGAAACAACCAGTTTATTGCTTTTGAATCTCCATATTCTAAAATTCTTGATATTATATATGTGGAATATTTTTTTGTATTTAGTTTATTAGTGTTTATATCCCAAAAATATTTTTTTATATATAATGGCATCATATCAATATAATAACATAAATTTTAATAAGATTCTATCAAAAATTGACACAATTGGTATTTCATCAGAATTATAATAGGGTTAATATGACTCTCTGTTGCCTTGATACTCTTCTGGTTAAGGCAAAAAACAAGTCTGATTTTTCCCCTTTTGTTTAGCCATATACAAAGCCTTATCTGCAGAATCAAGGATAATTTCCCAATTGCTGTCCATATCAGATGTTGCAGTACCGCAGCTTATGGTTATAATTCCAAATGTGTTGCCCTTATGTTCAATTTTAAGAGCTTCAATATCTTTTCTGATTTTTTCTGCAACAATAATTGTTTTATCTAAATTTTGTTCGGGTAAAAGAATAACAATCTCTTCACCTCCAAATCTAAAAATATCATCAGATTTACGAAGAGATTTTTTTATGGAATCAGCAACAATCTTCAGTATATTATCACCTGCAAGATGTCCGTAAGTATCGTTGTAAGCTTTAAAATTATCTATATCGCAGATAATTAAACCATAACCCTGCTTATATCTTGATACCCGATGTTGAACTTTTTCAATAATCTCATAAAAATGACGCCTATTGCCAATATCCATTAATGGATCCATTCTAACCAGTTCTTCAAGTCTGATATTTAAAGTAGACAATTTTTCATTTTTTTCCAGTAGTTCTTTTTCGAGTTCTAATATTCGTACACCTGTTCTTGTTTTTACTTTAAGTTCATTTCTGTCAAATGGTTTGGCAATATAATCATCAGCGCCTGCATCAAGTCCTTCTATCAAGTCTTCCCGCCGATCTTTGCTTGTTAAAAGGATTATATAAACATATCCTGAAATAGTGGATGTTCGTATTTTGCGGCATAATGATAACCCATCTAAAACAGGCATTACCCAATCGATGATAACAAATTTAAAAGCATTTTTATTAAAAACTTCCCATGCTTTTTCTCCGTCTTCAACAGCTATTACTTCATGTCCCCAGTCCATTAGTGTCTTCTGAAGAAGGCGTCTTGATACTAAATCATCATCAGCAATTAAAATTTTCATAACAGCATCTCAAGTTAAATAAAAAAAATTTATAGTGTCTTAATAAATTCATTCAAATTTAATATTTCCAGTTTTAAATTTTCCATTAATTCATTTATTTTTAAAATATCTTTTGCTTTAGCTTTTGATTCGATTAAAAAAGCGATTGAAAAAAGTTCTTCTGCGCTTAAGTTTCCAGCAGCGCCTTTTATAGTATGCGAGCAAAACTTAATTTTATCGATATCTCCTGCCTTGATTGCTTCGTCCAGTGATTTTACCTGTTCAGGTACATACTGCAAAAATTCCCAGAGCATTTCTTTAAAAAATTTTTTATCATCTCCAAAACGCATCATAGCATTATTTAAATCAATTGTTGGTTTATTCTCTTTTTTTGTTTTTAATATTTTTTGATCAAATATATCTTTTAATACAAGCTCTTCAGATTGTACATATTTTGCTCTTATCCATTTATCAATAATACCAAACATATCCTGTGGATTGATTGGTTTTGAAATATAGTCATTCATTCCTGCGTCAAGACATTTTTCTCTATCACCTTTCATGGCATTTGCTGTCATCGCAATAATAGTACTGTGTTTATTAATTCCTTCTTTTTGACGTATTATTCTTGTTGCTTCTAATCCATCTATCTCAGGCATCTGAATATCCATAAAAATAATATCATAATTATTTTTATCAATTATATCCACTGCAATTCGTCCATTTTCTGCAATATCAACTTTATAACCTGCCTTTTTTAACATTATTGAAGTCATTTTTTGATTAATCGGATTATCTTCTACTATAAGAATATTAACATTCTTACGTCTTTCTTCAATTATTGTATGTTTTGTTATAACTTTATTTTCTATTGATTTTTTATCATCACATTTTAAATTAAGAACAGTTATTAAACTATCATAGAGCAAAGATTGTTTAACAGGCTTAACCAGATAGCTATCGCATCCAATTTTACGTAAATTAGCGACATCTCCGCGATTTCCCATTGATGAAAGAATTAAAACAATTGTATCTTTTATTTCAGGAGTATTTTTAACAATAATTGTTGTTTGTTCTCCATCCATACCAGGCATCTGCATATCAAGTAATAAAATTTTAAAAGAATTCCCTTTTTGAACTGCCTCTTTTAAAGTATTAATAGCTTCTGAACCACTGGAAACTGCTTCAGTATAACAACCAAAATTTTCAAGCATTTTTGAAAGAATAGTCCTGTTTGTAGTATTATCATCAGTAATTAATATTCTTGTCCCGCGTAAGGTTTGAAAGGTTTTTAATAAATCATAATCTTCCTTTTTTTGTTTTTCAAATTCTATTTCAAACCAGAATTTGCTGCCTTTTCCCGGTTCACTTATTACTCCAATTTTGCCATTCATCATTTCAACTAATTTTTTGCTGATAGACAAACCTAAACCGGTACCGCCATATAAACGCGTGGTGGAACTATCAACCTGCATAAATTGATCAAATATCAGTTCATGCTTATTTTTTGGTACCCCAATCCCTGTGTCAGTTACAGAAAAATAAATTGTAACAGCATCAGCAGTTTCGTTAACCAATTCAGCTTTAATTAAAATTTCTCCTTTATGAGTAAACTTAATGGCATTATTGCCAAGATTTAATAAAATTTGACGAATTCTTCCCGGGTCGCCTCTTAACAGTGAATGAATCTCATGACTCACAGAATAAACTAATTCCAATCCTTTTTGTGATGCCTGAGTTGATAATAAATCAGCAACTTCTTCTACAGTTAGTCTTAAATTGAAATCTATAATCTCTAAAGACAATTTACCTGCTTCAATTTTTGAGAAATCAAGAATATCATTAATAATTTCAAGCAAAGCATGAGTGCTGTTTTTAATTGTTAACAAATAATCGCGTTGTTCGTTAGTAATTTTTGTATCCAGCGCCAGCGCTGTCATACCTAAAATTCCATTTATCGGAGTGCGTATTTCATGACTCATATTTGCAAGGAATTCTGATTTTAGTTTGCTAGCTTGTTCTGCGCTCTGCCGCGCAATAATTAATTCTTTATTTATATTTGTCAGTTCTTCACGTGATACAAGAGTTTTTGATAAATCTTCAGCCATCTTATTGATAACATTTCCTAATTCTTCAATTTCATCTTTTGTCTCAATTTTCACCTGCTGGGTAATATCACCCTTTCCTATTGCTTGAGATACTTTTACAATATCATATATTGGATCAGTAATTTTTTTTGCTAAAAATAAAGTCATTCCAATTCCAATTAACAGGATAGCAATAATAATACTGACAATAGATTTAATAATTTTATTAATATTATCAGTAATAGGTTCTTCAGAAATTCCTAAATGAACTTCCTCTTTGCTGTCTTTTATTAAATGTACTGAGATATCAAGTATTTTCCCCTTTTCAGTAATTATGTGCTGAATGCTATACTTCTGGTTTGCACTAATTTTATTTATTCCCTTTAATTCAACAGGGAATCCGTTTATAAATGTGCTTGTTATAATTTCATTGTGTTCATCTAATATAAAAATATATTCAATATCTTCTTCATAATTTTTATTGTCATTAATTATCATTTGAAGGAGAGAAATTTTTTCTGTTAAAAATAAATTAGAGCTTTCCTGAGCTATCTTCCCGGCGATAGAGATTCCTCTTTTAGAGAGTTCTTCAAAAAGCCGCTGGGTTAATGTTATTTTTACAAAAGCAATAAGTGCAATACCCAGTAAGAATATTATTCCAATAATTCCAGATACTAATTTTATTCGCAGGTTAAATTTTTTCATAAGTTTTTGTTTTATTTGTTATGTTTTTCAATCCATGTTTTCATTTCTCTGATTGAATTATATGCGCTGTCATCAATATCAACAAATTTATCTATCATCATACCTTTTAGAATTTCTTTTCCTTTAGCGTCATTATGCGCATTTAAAAATATTTCTTTTAAATTTTTTTTCAAATTTAATCCTAAACCAGGCGCAACTACTACAGGTGGAATACCATAAGGTAGAGATTTTTTTATAATTTTTGTTTTTGAAGTAAATTCTAGATTGGTTTTATTCAGGTATTCCCAGATAAGACTGTCTACTGCCGCTCCATCTACAATATTTTGAGCAACAGCTTTAATTGATTTATCATGTGATTGAGAATAAATAAATTTTTTAAAAAATGATTCTGGAGTTTCATTCATTATAGCAAGCATATAAGTTGGAATCAGTTTACCTGTATTTGATAGAGGATCAGTAAATGCAAATGTTTTTCCGCGCAACTCTTTAAAATTATTTATTGGACTATTTTTAAATACTATAATATATGAATAATATACAGTTCCCCCATAAGCTACTGGAGCGGCTAAAAGTTCCATACCAAATTCTTTATGTCCATCTACATAAGGTCCGCCGCATACAAAAGCAACATCCACATCGCCTTTTTTTACTAATTTATTTATTTCTTCATAGTTTTCTCTATCAACAAAATCAATATGCTGACCAAGTTTTTTGCCAATATAATCCAGAAAGTGTTTATAATATATAAATCCTTCTCTTGGAGTAGTCATTCCGCCAACAGCAATTCTAATATTTTTAACATCACCTTTTTTTTGGGGAGCAATGAATTCTTTTTTTTCAAGACTGACTTTTACTTCTTTATCCTGTTCTCCACAACCTGAAAAAGATAAAATAATTAATAGGAAAAATATTTTTTGAAAATGTTTATGTTTAAACATTGGGGGACTCCTAATTAAAAGAAGCAATGAATATCTTCTAATAAGTAACAAGTTAGGCTGCCTTCGACCAATGGCAGTAACTTAAGGAGTAAAATTGTAGTTGTTCGATTTATCGAACATAAAAAAAGCTTGATAA
>CAYWFU010000065.1:0-17874 GCA_964457585.1 uncultured bacterium
CTCTTTTCTTTTTCTTCTCTTTTTCTTGTTTTTTTTATCTTGGGAAATTTCTGATGAATATTTTTTAAATTTGACATAAATGAAAAAAAGAGTAGAATACTTTACTTAACTCAAGTTAACGGAATTTTGTGAAGATAAATTCAAAATTCAAAATTTAAAATGCAAAATTGTGGTGACCTGCGGACATTTATTGATTTAAAACATAAATGTCACAAAGTGACACCTAAATTTTGATTTTTTATATTTAATTTTTAATTTTACGCTATAAAAGGTTAGTCAACTTGAGTAATTAAGAGGGAGTAAGGGAAATGGGGAAAAAAATTCTTGTATTATTTACCAATGTATTATTTACCTTAATTATTATTTCTTCTATTTTTGCTTCAGATGAAGGCAAAAAATTATTTGAAGAAAAATGTGATAAATGTCATCCGCTTGAACGTGCTTTAAGCAAAACAAAAAATGAAGCTTCCTGGCAGCGAACAGTTGAAAGAATGGCAAAAAAAATACCTGGAATGATTGGAAAAAATGATGAACCTTTAATAGCAAAATATCTGGCAGGTATTGTGAAAACAGAGAAAACTAAAGAAGATGAAAAAAAAGAAGGTGTTGAGGATCCCGATTTTAAATTTAAAAAAGTAAAAGTTGAACAATTTATTAATCCTGAAGTTTGTGCTGACTGTCATTCAGAAATTTTTAAGCAATGGAAAGGCTCCATGCATAGCAAAGCTTTTGTTGATCCTGTATGGCGAGCAGCGACAAAAATATTCAGTAAGCATGCATCAACATTAGAACAAAAGCTTGAAATGAGATCCTGTGTTAAATGCCATACTCCTCTTGGTTTCCGCTCATATTCTATTTTTTCTCCAGAAGATGATTATGATAAACTGGAAGACCTTCCAGCTCAGGGAATCTTTTGTAATTGGTGTCATAATATTAATGAAGTAAAACATCTTGGTGATGCAGGATATGAAGTTGATGCTGGCGGAGGAGAGAGTGATCCTTCAATCATGTTAGGCCCTTTTAAAGATGCCAGCTCGGATTTTCATCCAACAAAATTTTCAGAATTACATACAAAATCCGATTTCTGCGGATTATGTCATAATGTTTCTCATGCAGCAAATAAGCTCCCGATCGAACAGACTTATGATGAATGGAAAAAAAGTCCATACAATACAGGCAACCCTGAAACCACTGTAAATTGTCAGGATTGTCATATGAGGCAGAAACCAGGTGTTCCGGCAACAGGCAAAACTGCCCGTCCTGATAATCCATGTAAGGCGGCTGATGAAGGTCCTGACAGAAAGCATATATGGACACATTATTTTGTTGGTGGAAATGCTATTGTCCCAAAATTATTGGGTAGTGAAATACATTCACAAATGGCAATTGAGCGGCTTATAAATGCTGCTGATCTGGAAATCATTAAAGATACAACCTATAATAAAAATAATAAAGGACAGATAAAGATTAAAGTGACAAATTCTGGAGCAGGACATTATCTGCCAACAGGACTTACTGAAATCAGACAAATGTGGCTTGATATTAAAGTTACTGATAATAATAATAAAACAATTTACCGATCCGGAGAACTCGATAAGGATGGAGAGATTGATAAAGATGCTGTAACTTATCATACAATACTTGGGAATGAAAATGGTGAACAGGTCAATAATGTTGCTTTGGCTGATCGTATATTAATGGATCATAGAATACCGCCAAAGGGATATGTAATTGAAAAATATTTTTTCAATATTCCATCATCCGCTGTTTCTCCTCTTAAAATAGAAGTAGTTCTAAAATATAGAAGTGCTTCTCCTGATATTTTAAAACTAATACTGGGAGAAAGAGCTCCAGAACTGCCAATTATTGACATGGCAAGAACTACAGGGAAAATAGAATTTTAGGAGTATTATGCCTTTTGAATTTGAAAAATTAGAAATACCTGATATTATTTTGGTTAAACCAAAAATATTTTACGATGAAAGAGGATTTTTTCTTGAAATTTTTAAACATTCCGAATTTAACAAAAATGGAATAACTGAAAATTTTGAACAGGATAATTATTCTAAATCAGTAAAAAATGTATTAAGGGGCATGCATTATCAAAAAAGTCCTTTTGAACAGGCAAAATTTATTAAATGTTTGAGGGGGAAAATATTTGATGCTGTTATTGATATAAGGAAAGAATCATCAACATACGGAAAATGGGTAGGTATGGAATTATCTGAGGATAATCAAAATATGCTTTTTATTCCATCGGGCTTTGCGCATGGTTTTGTTGTTTTAAGCGATACTGCTGAGGTTTTATATAAATGCAGCAAAGAATATTCACCAAAGGATGAAAGAGGTATTATCTGGAATGATCCGGATATAAAAATCAATTGGCCTGTTGCTAATCCAATATTAATAGAAAAAGATAAGCAATTTCCAAGATTGAAAGATGCATATGAAAATATATAAATATTTTTTAGCTCTATTATTTTTTTTCTGTCTAACTATCCCTACTTATTCACTTGATCTTGTCAGAGATAAACTTTCTTTAAACGGTTATTTTGATGCAACACCGGGTTTTAATCGTTATGAAAGCGAAAAATCCGGGATGGATGCATATCATTGGGTATTAATTTTCAGTTGGAATATTACTGATAATATTGAAGTAATCGGTGATTTAACAATGGAACATGGCCCAAGTCATACCAGCAGCAATAGAGGTGATATCAAAACCAGATCTTACGCAATATTGAAATATAATGATGCTTTAAAATTAAATATTGGAAAATTTCTTACCCCTTTTGGAGAACAAAATTTATATCATGATGCAACTCCATCATACATATCAGTTACTTCTCCGCAATCGATTTATGGAAAAAGAAAGGTTGGGTCAGAATCATCTATAAATACAAACAAAAAAAAATTTGTTTCTGATAGACTATTTTCTAAAGAAGGCGCAGGATTATGGTTTTGGGGGGATATAGATATTTCTAATAAATGGATATTTGATTACAATTTATATGTTATAAATGGACATGCTGGGGTTAAAAATAATGAACAGATAAATGAATATCAGATAGATGATAACGAGAATAAAGGTGTTGGCGGGAAAATTGTATTTAATAGTCCATACAACTTTAACTTTGGCGGTTCTTATTATAATGAGAAAGATGGCCGCTTGGAAAACGATAGTTTAAGAATGATTTACAGTTTTCAACTTATAATTAATCCCGGGAATTTTGGTCTACGCAGTGAATATCTAAAATCAGACATACAAGCACACGCAAATTTATCTCATGCTAATCCCGAAGCTTTTTATATTCAGACGGATTACATATTTGCTGATAAATATACTCCATATATTAGATATGATTCATATAAAAATAAAACATATAATGAAGAAGAATATGTTAACACAATAGGTTTAAATTATATGATCAATCCTCAAGTATATTTAAAAGGTGAATACGGATTTATTAAAGAAAAAGATGACATTACTCAATTTCAGATTTCTATAGCATTTTAGTTCATTGGAGAAGCTTGTGAAAACTAAAAATTTTTATATTTTATTTATTATTATTTTCTTTATTTTTGCAATTTCCATAAAAAGTTTTTCTCAAATAATAATTGTAAATAAAAATAGTCCCAGAGATTCAATTACGACAGAAGAATTAAAAGACATCTTTATGGGGAAGAAGCTGTTTTATGGAGATTTCAAGAAGCCAATAAAAATTCATCCAGTATATTATGGAGAAAAAGAACTTAAAGATAAAATGTTTAGCTTGATTAATACTTCGGAAATTAATTTTAAGAAAAATTGGATAAGATTAACGCTTACAGGTAAAGCAAAACCTCCAATAATATTTGATACCGAAGCTGAAGTTATAGACTATGTTGCTGAAAATGACGGTGGAATTGGTATTATTGATGCGCTAAAAGTTGAAAATAAAAATATTAAAATTATAAAAATAATAAAATGAACTTTATCTACTAAAATCCTCTGAAAATATTTGATGAAATAAATAATTAATTCTGAATAATAATGCTTAAAAGGCAGATACTATGAATATAAGTATAAAAAAGAAAATAATCGGGTCATTTTTATTAATTTTAATTATTTGTTTTGTCTCTATTTCTTTTGCTTATGTTGAAATGCAGCATTTTATTAATACAATTAATAATGTTATTGATTATTCAAAAAGAGTGGAAACAACAGGTGATTTATTATTAAATTTGAAAATATTAATTGAACCGGCAAATGATTATCTGATTTCCGGGGATATAAAGGAAAGAAATAAATTTGAAAAAACCCTTGTCCTTATTTCAACAAATCTGGAAGAATTAAAAAAATATGGAGTAATTGCTAATCAGGAAAAAATACAACAAAATGTAATAGATGATTCTATCAAATTAGGAGACATGACTGTTGATATTTTATATATTGAAAATCCAATTGGCAATAAAGATGCTGTACAGTCATTAAAAAAATTATCGGTTTTTGCAAATCAAGTTATAATCGAAGCAAGAAAGTTTTATGAAATTACGAAAGATGCTATGCAAAAAGAGAAAGAAATATCAATAGAGAAATTAAGAAAAACCAGCCTGAAATTAGGTGCTGGATTTATTATCATGTTTTTATTTATAATTTTTATTTTTTATTATATTTCAAATTATGTAACCAAACCAATACTTGTTTTGCGTAATGGAGTAAACGCTGTAAAAGACGGTAATCTGCAATTTCGAGTATCAATTAAAACCGGTGATGAGATTGAATTTTTAGCTGATGGATTTAATAATATGGCGGGTTCTCTCGAAAATACAAAAAAAGAATTAGATAAAAGTATATTAGAGCTTTTCTGTTTATATAGTATCAGCAAAATACTTAATACAATATCGGAAACTCAACAGCTATTAGATAGAATAGTAGAAAATATTAGTGCAAATTTGAAAGTTCAGCGTGTGATTATAATGTTGCTGGATGAAAAAACAAATGAATTTTCAGTAGTTTCATCTACCGTTTTTGAAAAAGAAAAATTTAAAAATTTAAAATTTAAAATAGGGGAAGGATTATTCGGTCGTATTGCACAAACAGGAATAGCTAAATTATTTAAGGATTTAGAGAAGGAGCCTGATTTTACCACAAATGATAAATTAAGTTCAAACACTAAATCCATGATAATAATACCTTTGAAATCCAGACAAGAAATTTTTGGATTATTGTGTTCTTACACAGATAAACCGGAAATTTTTGAAGATCGGGTGTTTGATCTATTTAAAACTGTTGGTGAAAATATTTCTATTACTCTTGAAAATATTAAACTTTATACTAAAATAAAGAATGAATCTATTACTGATGGACTAACAAGTGTTTATAACCATAGATTTTTTATTGATCGCTTTGAAAACGAGATAGAAAGAGCAATCAGATATAAATATGAACTTAGTTTAATAATTTTGGATATTGACGATTTTAAAAAATATAATGATACATACGGACATCTCAAAGGAGATAATATATTAATTAACATTGCCAATATAATGCTAAATACTATGCGAAAATCTGATATTGTGTGTAGATATGGGGGAGAGGAATTTACGATTATACTACCAAATACAAATAAAAAATTTGCTATTATTGTTGCAGAAAGATTAAGAGAAAAAATTGAAAATTTCAATTTTTCTTTAACTGAAAATCAATCATCTGGAAAAATTACTGTAAGTATTGGGGTATCAACGTTATCTGATGATAACAAAACTATTGAACAATTAATAAAAAAGGCAGATAATGCTTTATATGAAGCAAAAGGGAAAGGTAAAAATAGAGTTATTTCTGCTTAGGATTGATTTATAAACTTTCAGGTACTACAGGTACTACAAAGGGGTCAAGCCTTATATCAGTAGAAAAAGATAAGCAATTTCCAAAATTTAAAGATGTGTACTCAGGAAGGTTAACAGATGAAAATTTTAATTGCTGGAGCAAGTGGGCAATTAGCAAAAGCTTTAATAGATATTTTAAAATCAAAAGATAATATTTTTTTACCTGATGAAAAAAATTTTGACATTACTGATTTCAATATAGTTTCAAGAATAATTTCTGATATTAAACCTGACATAGTTATTAATTGCGCTGCGTATAATGATGTTGACAAAGCTGAAAATGAATGGCAAAAAGCATTTTTAGTAAATGGTATTGGAGTTAAAAATCTAGCGCTTGCATGCAATAAAAACAATGCTGTCTTTGTACATTTTAGCTCAGATTATGTTTTCGATGGATTAAAAAATAAACCCTATACTATTATCGATAAAACAAATCCGATTAATAAATATGGTGAAAGTAAGCTTCTAGGCGAAGAATTATTAAAAAATCATATAAATAAATTTTTTTTAATAAGAACAAGCTGGGTTTTTGGTGATGGAAATTTTTCATTTCCGAAAAAAGTTATTGAATGGTCCGGAAAAAATAATAAATTGAAAATAGTTGATGATCAGATTTCCTGCCCAACATTTACAAATGATTTAGCTGATGCAGTCAGCAAAATTATTCAAACAGAAAACTACGGTATATATCATATTACAAACACAAATTCTTGCAGTAGATTTGAATGGGCAGAATTTATACTTAAAACCATAAAATGGGACGGAGAGATTTCTCCCGCAAAAAGCAAAGAATTTAATACACCTGCTATAAGGCCCGGATATACTGTTTTAGATAATTTTCCTTTAAAAGAAACAATGGGCTATTTACTGCCTTCATGGCAGGATGCAACAAAAAAATTCATTAAAGATAAAACGTTCATACCAAACAGTAATTGGTACAAAGGGGAATGAAAATTGAACTGGTAGCCGCAGACTTTAGTCTGCGATACGGAGATTTTCAGATGGAAATAGATATATAAACTGTAAAATGGGTACTGTAAAATGAGAAATGTAAAATGATTAAAAAATCTGTTCTTACTGCCAAAGTATAGAACTAATTTAAGATATAGGATTTGAAAGTTATATTTTATGCCCAATGAATTGGGCAACTACAACATATTGTATTGTAGTTGCTCGATTTATCGAGCTTATTTTAAATTTTACATTATTCATTTTACAGTTTACAGTTGTTTTTTATTGGTTAAATTATACTAATGTCAATGCTCAATGCTCAATCGTCAATGAAATATTTGCAAATTTCAAGCTTACTCCCACAAGCATTTTCAGACTTGTGGGTAATAGTTAGGGATTAAGGGGGATTTACAGGTGAAAAAAATTCTAGTTACAGGCGGCGCTGGTTTTATTGGTTCTCAATTTATATCCTTTTTATTAAAAAATCTGGATGAGATTGTTGTTTACAATCTCGATAAATTAACTTATGCCGGTAATATTGAAAGGCTTAATGCTCTAAATACAGATAAAAGATATGTATTTATTAAAGGTGATATATGCGATGAAATCATTTTAAAAAGTATTTTTTCAAAAGGGATTGATACAATAGTCCATTTAGCCGCAGAAAGTCATGTTGATAGATCTATCAATGATTCTATGCCTTTTGAGAATACAAATGTTCGCGGAACTTTAACTCTGCTTAATATTGCCAGACAAAATGGTGTTGAAAAATTTGTCCATATGTCAACTGATGAAGTTTATGGAGAACTTGGTGAAAACGGTCAGTTTTTTGAAACAACACCGATTAATCCAAACAGCCCATATTCAGCCAGTAAAGCTTCAAGCGATCTTTTTGTGAAAGCGTATTTTCATACATATAAACTGCCGGCAGTTATTGTAAGGGCATCCAATAATTATGGACCATTCCAATATCCGGAAAAACTTATTCCTGTTGTTATTTCAAAGGCTATTTATAATAAACCGGTTCCTGTATATGCAAGGGGTGAAAATGTCAGAGAATGGATTTATGTTGAAGATTGTGCGGAAGGTATTTTTAGTATAATGAAAAATGGCAAAATTGGCGAAGTCTACAATATTGGCAGCGGACAGGAAAAGAAAAATATTGAGGTTGTTAAAATGATTCTTGCAAATCTTGGGAAATCCGAAACTTTAATTGAATATGTTCAGGATCGACCTGGTCATGATTTCAGATATAGTTTAAATTCTGATAAAATTAAAAATGATCTGGGTTTTAAAGCTAAAACAATATTTGAAAAAGGTATTGAAAATACTGTAAAGTGGTATGTTGAAAATGAGCGGTGGTGGAAAAAGCTTCTTATTGAATAAGGAGGAAGGAAAAATATCGTGATAAAAAAAATTGTGAAAAAAGGTAATTTAAACGATGATTTTCTAAGAAAATCAGATATAAAACATTGGTTAACAAAATCTCCTCAAGAACGTATTGAAACCGTTGAAATTCTAAGGAGGCAATATAATGGAAGTACAGAAAGACTTCAGAGAGTTATTAGAGTTGTTCAACGCAAACAAAGTTGAATATGCGATTATTGGAGGTTATGCATTAGCTTTTCATGGAGCACCTCGATATACTGGAGATATAGACCTTTTAGTAAAACCGGATAAAGAAAATGCTCAAAAAATTTTAAATGTCTTGAAAGATTTTGGTTTTTCTTCATTAACCCTAGCAAGCGATGACTTTTCTTTACCAGAAAAAGTAGTGCAGCTCGGGGTTCCACCTGTCCGCATTGATATTATAACTTCAATAACTGGACTTACGTGGGAACAGATTGCTCCAAATCGAGTAAAAGGTGTCTATGGCGATGTCCCTGTTTATTATATCGGGAGACAAGAATTTATTATAAATAAAAAAGCTATTTCTCGTCATAAAGATTTAGCGGATATTGATGCGCTTGAGGAAAAAACAGATTAATCTCTAACTCCGCTACAGAGTTACGTAATACATAGGCTATAATTTTATAACACTATTTTCACTAACTACAATTGCAATAATCCCTGTTGCTCCATATAAAATTCCAGCTAACATAAAAGCCAGGCTAAAACCATAAAACATTGATAGAACAACTGCTAAAACAGACCCTATCACTGAAGCTATCCCATTAATACCAAGGTACCATGGGATATCATTTTTTCCGAGAAAATTAGAATATACATTTATTTTTTCTCTGACCAATTGCATGCCTAATGGCAAGAACATCCCCATTAAAAAGCATATCGGAAAAAGAAATAATCCTGCAAAAATACTTTTTGTTAAAATATTCAAGTGAATTGTTTTACTGATAAAAAAAGTCATACTCCATGAAGTTAAAAAAATTGCAGTTATTAACAACGAAGCTACTCTGCGGCAGAACCGTGAGGGAACTTCTCTCTCTGATAGTAATATTTTATTTTTTACATTGTGCCGATTCACGGCACATCCAGATGATATATAAATTATATTAGATTTACGATCATTCTTATTATTTCTGAATTTGCTTATATATGCGCCAATCCCTGATGATAAAAGTATGATACTGAGTAATATTGATAAATTAAATTCCGGATAAGAAAAATAAAAAGATAATCTTTTTATCAATGCTATTTCAATTAACATAAAACCAACTCCGATATTAAAAAAGTATAATGTAAAAAGTAAAAAATATTTTTGCGGAAGAATTTCATTTGAAGAAACTTGATTTTTTAAATATTTATTTCTAAAAAATACAACACCACATATTATTATTACTAAACTCAAAAAAATTATAGATACAAAAATAATAAGTTTATTGCGATAATTCATTATTACTTCCATAAAATAAGGATTATCATCTGTTGAAGAAGCAATATTATAAGGATAACGTTTTATATAATTTTTTATAGATATATTCCCTTTTATAATATCATCAAAGTCTGTTCCTGTAGATGAATGAGGAAATATTACAGGTTCAAGTCCAATGTCCTCTGCTTTGGCAATTAATCTGCCTAAAATATTAAAACCAAAAGACTTTTTCCCAATTACCAGCACATAGGAATATGCAGACCATTTTGAACCGCTGGATAAAGCAAGAATATGATTAACAGCTTCAGTCTGCTGCATTCCATTATTCTCAAAATATTGCAGGGCTGAAAAAACAAATTTTTTCATTATTTGTTCATAATCCACAAAAAATACCAGCATCCCGTTTTCTTTAAGATGATTAAAATATTCATTAAATGCTTCATTGGTAAATAAATAATTTTCAAACTGAGCAATACTATTGATATCAGAAAAGGCATGCGTAGTAGCTAAACTTAATACAATTTGATCATATTTGGCATTATCATGCATTATAAAACTTCTACCGTCTTCTATTATAAGATTAACACGCGGATCATCATAAATTCCGCCATTATACTCCTTATTTTCCCTGGTCATATCAACAACAGATTTATTAATTTCAACTGCTGTGACTTTTTTTGCGCTATTTAAAAGAGCCATGCGCACATCCCGCCCGCCGCCGCTGCCAAGAATCAGCACATCCTGGTTTGCTCCAATCTGATAGGGAAATCCGGTAATATCTTTTGAAAAATCTTTTTTAGCAGAATTTTCATCTTTATACCTTAACATGATAGCCTGTGTTCCGCCATTTATAAATATTGCTCTTCTTTTATCCTGACGGCTGATTTTAACCAGATCACAGCGAGAATATATATCCCATCTGCTTTCCAGCAATTGCGCCGGCATTTTAGGATAAGTAAGCGCATAACCAAGAGGTGTATCAGCATGCTTTAGTTGTTCATATTCTAAATTCAAAAACTGATTATTTATATTCATTATAAGAAAAATAATTATGAAGGAAGATATTATCAGGGCTGTTATTTTATCTTTTTTATCTTGATAAATAACAAAAAGCGGTAAAAAAATGAATATACTGCATAATATTATTGTGTTTATTACTCCAATGAGATAAACAAAAAGCATCGATAAAATACATCCGAATACACCGCCAAGTAAGTCAGATAAATACAGAACATTACTTTTTTCAGGAAGATTAGAATAAAAGAAGGATATTGCTACACCTCCGAATATAAAAGGGATTGAGGTTAATATAATACAGACATACAAAGTTAACACGTAATAAAATTTAATCAAAAGTACTAAAGATATAAAAAATGATAAGCTAAAACCTATCCAGAACCAATTTGGAAGTATTTGCTGATTTTTTTTTTGCAAATACAATTCATATATAAAGCTTCCTATTCCTATTCCTAAAATTGCCAGTGAAATAATAAGAAAAAGGATTTTATATATATATAATACAGAAAAAATTCTCGAGAGAAGTATTTCATAAATGAATATTGAAAAAGTTGTTGCACCCAGAGATAAATAATACCGCCATTGTTGTGTTTTCATTTTTTCGCAAGTCCTGAATATTTGAGAAACAAATTTAAAATTGTGTTTTATATTATGATATGGTTTAATATATGTCAATATTTAAAATATTGTAAGTGTTCAGCTGTCAGTTGTCAGCTATCAGTTTATAAATATAAAGCTTTTTTTAAACATATAACTGAATGCTGAAAGCTGATGGCTGAGCGCTAAAAAAATATTTATATTGAAATATTTTTATTTATAAACTATACTTTTAAAATCCATAAAATTCAGGAGTTTTTATATGAAAAAAGAATTATTATCTTTATTTTTTGCAGTTATTTTTTTTACATCCACGAATATTACTTTTGCTGAAAAAAACGATATCTCTTCTGAAATAAAAATTATAAAGGAAGAAGAATTTACTCAATTAGCTGTAACAGATAAATTTTTTATAACTGTATCAATTATAACGCCGGAAATTATTAGATACAGATTTCATAATAGTAATTTAGAACCTGAAAAGCGTGAAGAAAAAATTAATGAAGAAATAAATTCTCTCGAATTAGATAAAGGGATTTGCGTAATGATAAGAATATTAAATAAAAACTGGATGACTTATAATCCTAATATAAGCGGAATTACTGACCGTATTTATATGGAAGATGATAAAGGAATTACATATATACCCAGAAAAATCCTTAGAAATATTAAAGATTCAAACCTGAAGGAAAGTGAAATGTTAGTGCTTTCTTTTCCTAAAGATATAGTTAAAAGTATTAATTCCAATCTATTTATTATTATTAGAGGGATAGACAAAAATGCTATTAATGAGCAGCAAATTAAAATAAACTTCCCCAAAAATTTGTTTCTGGATAAATAATAATCATATCTAATTAAGTTCCCTCTACGATAAATCCATGTTTTTTCCTTGCATAGTAATTTTTTTTCATATATTATTTAGTTTTTGACTATTATTCAAGGAGATATGATTTTTTGTGGATAAAAAGAAACTGTTAGCGAATACCCCGTTATTTCATAAATTGCGATCTGACGAGCTTGATTTAATTGCCTCTGTAACAAATGCGCTTAATTTTAAAAAAGGTGATTATGTATATAAGCAGGGTGAAATGGGTCATGCTTTTTATGTTATAGTAGAAGGTAAGGTTGAATTAGTTGTTGAAAATAATGATGGCAATAAGAGTGTCATTGGTTTTATGACTGCTGGAGACCATTTTGGAGAACTTTCTCTTTTAACTGGAAGTCCGCGATCCCGCAGTGTTCGTGCGATAGAAAATTCAACACTGCTTTCTCTTGATAAAATAGTTTTTGATGAAATTTTATTTGAAAATCCCAGAATACATCGTCTACTTGATAAAGCACTTGCCGAAAGACTGCTAAAAGCCACAAAGAATATTTTTAATCTTTCAAATCATGGAACTCACCGTCAGCGTGATGAACTCGATGCGCTTTCGCAGATCGGGAAGGAACTTAATGCTTCTTATGATCTGCCGCGGCTTTTGTATAAAATTGTAAATCTTACTGCATCACTTATGAAAGTGAACGGTGTTATTTTGCGGTTAAAAGATGAAGATGAGGGGATTCTGCGTATTAAATCCTATTATGGCATTTCAGATGATATTGCCCGCACTGTAACCCAAAAAATTGGCGAAGGAATAGCTGGAAATGTTGCTGAAGACGGTAAAGCAATTATTTCTAACGACGTTGCTCATGATCCAATTTTTTCACAAAATATTTCCGGGGATATACGTTCTGTGCTGTGTGTACCTCTTTTAATGAAAGGCAACATAATTGGTACAATGTCAGTTTATAATAAAAAAATAAATAATGAATGGCTGCCATTTATTGAAGATGATCTGAGGCTTTTAAATACTATTGCCAGTCAAGCATCAATAGCTATAGAGAATGCCAGAGTTTTTTGTGATAGAATTGCTAAAGTAAGCAATAGAGAAGACCTTTTAAAAGCAGGGGATTTTATTGGGGAATCAAGTCTGTCAAAAGACATAAAAACTCGAATAAATGAATTTGCTCATAATCTACGTCCTGTGCTTTTATCCGGTGAGCCAGGTACAGGGAAAAGACTGGCAGCAAAACAAATTCATAGGGAAAGCCCTAATTCCGATGGCCCTTATATTGAAGTTGATGTCAGACGTTTTAATTTGCAGCTCTGGGGTGGAGAATTATTCGGTTATGAAAAAGATTTTTTTTCGTTTGCACCCGTGCGCCGACTTGGGTATCTTGAACTATTTAAAAGCGGAACAGTAGTACTATCTCATATTAAGGAACTTGATAAAGGTGTGCAGCTTAAACTTCTTGAAGCAATAAAAAATGGCAATTTTCAGCCTATGGGCAGTAAAAGAAAAGTCATTTTATCCGCCCGTTTGATTTTTTTGATTGATGATGAAGCTGAAATTCTGGTTAACTCTGGAAGTTTTGACCGGAATTTATATAATATTTTGTTTGAACAATCTCTTGAATTACCACCATTGCGTAATCGTAAACGCGACATACCTGCTTTAGCTCATTATTATCTGGAGCAATTTGGTAAAGAAAATTTTAAGGAAATAAAAAATATTACACCTGATGCAATTGGTATTTTGATGAATTATGACTGGCCTGGTAATCTAACAGAGATGTCAAATGTTATTGCACGAGCTGTAATTTTAAGCGAAACAGGGGAAATCCTTTCAGAACAGATTCTTCTGGGATTGCCCAGAACCGAAGGAAAACTGGGTTATAATCTTTTGCGTTTCAATAAAGTACGTCAGCTTTTTGAAAGCAAATTTTTCCCGTTTTTTCCTAAAGCAATCATATCAATAATATTTTTTATCGGTGTCTTGGTTTTATTTTTAGGACCGATTGACCCAAATTTTAATATTGGAATTGCTTTAACATGGGTCTTTGGATGGACGTCACTTATATTTTCGGTTTTTATTTTTTCCCGTGTCTGGTGCAGTTTATGTTCTCTTTCTATGCCTGGTTATATTGCGCAAAAACTGATAAAACCAAAACGCAAAGCCCCGATTTTTATTGTAAAATATTCTGAATGGATACTGGCAATTCTTTGTATTGTAATTTTATGGATAGAAGTGGTCTGGAATGCTTATAATCATCCCCGATTAACAGGTTTAATCATTCTTTCAATAAGTTCAGGCTCTCTTTTTTTTAGTATATTTTATGAGCGGGGTGTCTGGTGCAGATATATTTGTCCTCTTGGTGCGATCAATGCTATATTTTCTATGGCTTCACTGGTAGAGTTAAGAGCGAACAGGGACCTTTGTACTAATCGCTGTCGGACACATGCCTGTTATAAGGGCAGCAGTAAATCTCCCGGGTGCCCAATGTATGATCATCCTTTTATGATTGATAATAACCGTGATTGTACATTATGTGGTAATTGTATTAAAAATTGTGAAAATCAGTCAATCCAGTTAAATATGCGTATTGCACCTGATGAGCTATGGACTATACAAAAATTCAGACTGGCAGACAGTTTTTTAATTATAGCTTTAGGAACAATACTGCTGTTTTTTATTAAACATAATGAATTCCATTATTTTGTACGTTTTGTTTATTCTGAAAATTTTACAGGTAATATCTTTTCCGAAAAATTTCTTTCCAGTCTAATATTTATTTCAATTATATTCGTATCATGGCTTTTATACAGCTTATTAAGTTATTTTCAAACCAAACTAAGCAACGCAACTTTTTCTGATAATATATCTGCTCTTTCATATGGATTTATTCCGCTTGTTTTAGGCGGGTATATGTCATATTATCTGGAAATTTTTGTAAGCCACGCTCTTTTAATTTTTTCGGGATTCCTCTGGTTATTTAATTATAAAAAAGATTTCTCACATTTACGAATTCTTACTCCCAGCGCAACATCAGTGCTTCAAACTATTATATTACTATTTTCATTGATTTTATCGCTTTATGCCACTTTTAAAATTGTAAAACGATTAAATTCTAAAGAAGGAAAATATCTGAACAAAATTATACTTCCGTTTAGTGTTATTTTTATTTTTGGACTAATTCTTATTTATAATTAACTTTAATTAGATTCTTCGCTTCGCTCAGAATCGCGTTTTTCAATTTTCTATACATTAAATTATAAATTTATATGTATTACTTTTGCAGGTGGAAAACCATTAAAATATGTTGATGATGCATGACTATAGGCACCAATATTTTCACTGTAAACCAGGTCGCCAAGATTAAGATCAGGCAGTGATTCAGATTGACAGATTGTATCTAAAGCATCACAGGTAGGGCCAAACACAGCGCAAAGCTGGTTATGCCCGGGATTAAAAGTTTTTATATTATATTTGCAGTGATCAAAAAGAATACCCGAAAAAGTATGATATATTCCATCATTTATATAATAACATTTTTTACCATCGCGTTCAGCTTTTCCTATAACTTCAGCCACAAGTGTTGCGGCTGTGGCAACCAGAAACCTGCCAGGTTCAGCAATTAATTCCAGTTTTTCAGAAAAAAGCATTGAAAATTCCGTATTTAATATTTTTGCCAGTTCATGAAAAGGTTTAATGCTTCCGTCATATGGGGCTGGGAAACCTCCTCCTATATCAAGTAGTCTTAAATTAAAGCCATGTGCTTCAGCATTTTTTAAAATCATTGATGATGTATTTAGCGCCTGTACAAAATTATCAAAATTAGTGCATTGACTGCCAACATGAAAACTTATTCCTTCAACAACAAGTCCAGTATCAAAAGCCAATTTTATTAAATCAACCGCTTCTCCCGGAGCAGCGCCAAATTTACTTGAAAGCTCAACCAATGATCCTGTGTTCGGCACTCTTATACGCAAAACCAGTCCGGCATTTGGAGCATGCTTTTTTATTTTGTAGATTTCTTCTTTATTATCATAAGTTACAAGCGGTTTGTACTGGTCTAATTCTTCAAGCGTTTTTTTATCTTTTATTGGATTAGCATATATGATTTTATCCCAGATAAAATCCTGCTGTTCTTTTTTTGATAAATGCTTTATATTTTCATAAACAAGATGAAATTCAGCTATAGAAGCAACATCAAAGCTTGTACCCATTTTATAAAATGTATTTATAATTTCAGGAGCAGAATTTGCTTTTACCGCATAATATGCCTGCACATTTGGCAGCCACCGGCGAAACTCTAAATAATTTTTTCGCAGTATATCATGATCCACAATAAAAAGCGGTGTCCCATATTTGCCAGCCAGTTCCTTTAATTTTTCATGTTTAATTGCAGTTATTTCTCTATTTGACATTTTTTCTCCGGATAAACAAAACTAAAGTGTTTTATTATGCTTCCAGTATTCGGACTTCATCTTTTCCATAAGTTCAGGCAATCGGTCATAAAGACGTTTATGCTTTTTAGTTTTATGCCTCTGAAGTGCATAATGAGTCAATATCGGCAATCCAATAGTGGAATCCATATAACAGACAATTGCATCTGGAAGCTTACTCGGGTCCACCTTTCCCCAGCTTACTGCTTCATGTGGGGTTGCTCCCGAGAGTCCGCCTGTATCAGGTCGTGCATCTGTAAATTGAAGAAAAAAATCATGGCCTGCTTCTTTTATGCGCAATACTTCCTGTATCTGAGGTTCAGTCTGAAGAGTAAAATTTTTAGGTGAACCTCCTCCAATAAGAACCACACCGCTTTTTCTACCATTCTGTTTTGTATCAAGAACAATTGCAGTGGTTTCATTCACATCACGAGAAGGATTTATCCTGAGACGGGAACCGCGCAATTCTAATCCGGCTATATTCATACCAATAGTTGAATCTCCCGGAGAAGGACAAAAGCATGGAACTCCTGCCCGATATGCTGCTGCAAGAACAGACATGTCTTTTAATCCAATCTGTTCTTCAAATTCAGCACAGTATTTCCCAAGCAAATAGTGAAGCTCAGACGTTCCCATTTCACACTGAAACTCAGACTGAAGCAAAATCTGCCTTAAAATATGATCTGTTGCCATTAATACATCATTATAATCAAGCAGAATATCGTAAATACGGACAACCCCGACTTTTCGCAATTCAGGATCTTTAACAAAAGGACTTCCTCTGAAAAGCGAAAGATTAAGAGCATGATGCATATCATGATATAGATTTGCACCTGTTGAAACTATCCAATCCACAAAACCCGCTTTAATAAGCGGAATTATTGATGAGGAACCAAGCCCTGCCGGAGTAAGAGCACCAGCTAAACTCATTCCGATAGTAACATCAGATTCCAGCATTTTTTCTGAAAACAGTCTGCATCCTTCCTGCAGACGGCCGGCATTATAAGCAAGAAAAGTTCTATCCATCAAATCAGGAAATTTTTCTTCACCGGATATTGGCTTTGGCTGTATGCGCTGACCACACAAAAAATGATTTTTTCCCTTTGTAAATTTATGAGGGTATTTGCTTACAAATTTTTTGGGTAATTTAATTTTATCCATTATTATCTCCTGAGTATATTTATTATAAATTTATTGAATTTCTTTGAAAATAGTAATTAAAGATAAAAGTAAGGATAACAATTATATCATATACTTGATTCAAAGCATAATTTTTTTACAGAAATTCAGCAATTCTCGGTGAAGCACAAATTAATGAATAAATTTAAAAATTTATATTATT
>CAYWFU010000066.1:0-17345 GCA_964457585.1 uncultured bacterium
AATATAAATTTAAATATACAAATGCGTTTTTAGGGAATTTGGTTGAAAAATAATTATACTTTTTAACTTTTAAAGAACGTTATAGTATTGTCCCTTGAATTTCCCCCTTACAATGAATGAATTTTTTAAAGCATTTGGAGCGTAAGACAATAAAACTTAAGTCAAATATGCAATTGCAGTTCAAATATGTCTTGACATGACATAACTTTATTGATATAAATCAATTATGATTATACAGAATAATATTTATATACATAGAGAGATAGAAAAAATATTAAAAAAAGTTAGTATGGATTTTCCAGCAATAGTTTTAACTGGTCCGCGGCAAACGGGTAAATCTACCATACTTAAAAAAATATTTGGTAAAACACATACCTTAATTTCTTTTGATGATCCTCTCACGCGGGAAAAAGCAATCTCTGACCCGAAATTACTGATTGATGAAGCCGGTGAAAAAATAATTTTTGATGAAATTCAATATGTACCCCAAATTCTTTCTTATATAAAAATACTTATTGATAACGATCGACGGAAATACGGCCGGTTTATTATAACCGGATCGCAACAGTTCAGCCTTATCAAAAATTTAGGTGATACGTTAGCTGGTAGAGTTGCCTTGCTTGATTTGTTAGCATTTGATCTACGAGAAAAAAGGCAGGTATCTTTTTTAAAGGATAAACTAATTAATTCAGAAAGTGCTTTTATTCATTCCTGTCTCCAAGGTTCATTCCCAGAAATAGTTGTTAATTCGAATATTGATGTCACAACCTGGTATGGAAGTTATATTCAAACCTATTTAGAAAGGGATATACGTACTGTTTATAATATTGGAAGTCTTAGAGAATTTCAACAGTTTATGCGTCTGTTAGCTGCCCGATGCTCTCAGATATTAAATATGAATAGTTTTGCTAATGATTTAGGTATTAGTGTTAATACCATTAAAAACTGGATTTCGATATTAGAAGCAGGCAGGATTATCTATGTCCTACCACCTTATTATAGAAATTTAGGTAAAAGAATTACTAAAAGCCCAAAAATATATTTTTTAGATGTCGGATTAGTTTGCTATCTAACCGGGGTAAAAGATAGGGAGCATTTGTTGAATGGACCATTGGCCGGTCCATTGTTTGAAAATTTTGTAATTCAGGAGACGGTCAAATATTTTTTTAACAAAGGATTGAGGGCAAATATATTTTATTTGCGAACGCATAACGATGTAGAAATTGATTTGATTATAGAATCTAATTTAGAGATTTTCCCCTTTGAGATTAAATTAAATAAAACTCCAAATGCAGGTATGGCATTACCTATAGAGAAATTCAAAAAAATATTTGATAAACTGGCAATTAAACCAGGTAAAATTATTTCTTTAAGTGAAATTAATACAAATTTGACGGAGAACGTAGCATCAATAACTCTAGACTCATATTTGACAAGCCTTAAAGATATTGCTTGATAGGTTCTGGTGTGTTATGCTTGAAATTAATGAAGTTGAAATAAAAAGAATTTTAAATCCCACTTATATTGATCTGGGAGAATATGTAATTAATCCTTATATGGGATGTGAATTTTCATGTTTATACTGTTATGTAAGATCAAACAGAGTTGTGAGCAAAAAAAATAAATCATGGGGTGAATTCCTTGATATAAGAATTAATGCTCCTTTACTGCTTGAAAAAGAATTACTTATAAAAAAACCAAAAACAGTATTATTAGGTTCTACTACTGAATGCTTTCAGCCTGCTGAAAATAGATATCATATTACAGAAAAAGTACTGGAAATTTTGAATAAAAATAAAATTCATTATGTGATATTGACACGTTCTACATACATATTGAATTATATCAATTTACTAAAAACCGGTTTCTGTAAAAATATTTATTTTACAATAAACGATTTTTCTCATGATTTCAAAAATAAACTTGAACCAAAAACTCCTTCATTTGAATCAAGACTTGAAGCAGTTAAAAAGCTTATTGAAGAAAATATTACAGTCATTCCTTATTTTTCTCCAGTACTTCCATTTATTTCTGAATATAATGATATTTTTAAAAAATTGAATTATGTTAAAACTATTGAGTTTGAATGCATTAATTTCAGACTTAAAAACTTTTCAGAGATTATTAATAAAATCGGTGAAGTTAATTTATCAATAATGGAAAAATATAAAAAAATGGGTGAGGATAGGGTTTTTTATTATAGTGTATGGGAAGAGATAAAAAATAAAATAGCATTAAATGCAAAAAATACAGGAATAAACTTTAATATATATATTCACAAATTTGAAGGTTATTTTGAAAATAAATATAATTAATCAATTTCCCAATTTATATTGATTGGCATAAAAAATGCTTATTAAAATATTATAAATTTACTTGGGAAAAAATAAAATGATCAATATAAAACAAGAAACATTAATATCAAAAGAAAAAAAAGATAAAAGTGACTTTAATAATATTATTACGGATAAAAAGCAGGTAAATATTGTTAATAAGAATTGCAAGTCCCTCATAAATACCGAACAATTCAATAAAAAAGCAAATAAATTATTGTCAAGATGGAGTGGTATTCAAATTAATTCATTGGAAGACTGTAAAAAGCTGAGGAATGAAATGAATGAACTTGTAAGCACTTTTATCTATATTAAACTTGACAATAGGGGAAATATGTAGTTTAATATGAAATATTGCAGTATGGCTTAATTAAGTTATAATTAATTATTACAAAATTATAGAAAAAAATCCATAGTTTTATGGAATTAATTCTATGATTAATGAACGTTTCATATGTGTATATCCCCTTAATATATTTGCTCAATTATATTATGTTATTCAAATGAATACCAAGAAACCCATGAAAAAAATCGATAATTTTTCAAAAAACCGTTTATTTAATTTTAAGGAAATCCTTTTAGTTGATGACGAAGAGGATCTCGGATGGATTTTGCAAAAAGTTTTCAACGATATAGGATATAAATTTATTTTTGCTTCAACGATTAAAGATGGATTAAAAAAAATTAAAAAATATGAAAATATTGATGTGGCAATAATTGATTTTAAAATAGATAGAGAAAACGGTTTTGATTTTATTAAAAAAGCAAAAAAAATAAATAGCAAAGTTGAATTTATTATGATATCGGCATTTGGAGATTCAGATATAAAAGAAAAAGCAAAACAATCGGGTATTCAACATTTTTTGGATAAACCTATAAAGTTAGAAAAATTATTATACCTGGTAAGGCAGTGAGTCATAAAATTTATGAATGAAACAAATCATACTAATAATCTACCAAAAGGTGAATTAAAAAGAGCTGTCGATGCATGGAGATTGGGTTGGGATTCTGTTAATAAGATGTTCTATACCCATGATAATACTTATAAAATTGTAAGAGTGAATAAAGCATTTGCGAATTTCTTTAACCTTTCTCCAAAAGAAATTATCGGTAAAAAATGTTATGAATTAATTCATGGAACTTGTGATCCAACCGCAAGCTGTCCTTATAATAAAATTGTTGAAACCCAAAAACCAATGACCACAGAATTTTTTGAAAAGCATCTTGAAATTCATCTTGAAGTAACAGCATCTCCAATATTCGATTCTACAGGTATTATAATAGGAAGCACCAATTTTATTACTGATATTACCGAAAGAAAACAGTTTGAAACGAGATTACAAAAAAGTGAAGAACGATTTCGCACTTCAGTGGATTGTATGCTGGATTGTTTTGGTATTTATTCTGCTATTCGCAACAAAAGCAATAAGATCATAGATTTCAAAATAGATTATGTAAACGATGAAGCCTGCAAAAACAATTTTATGTCTAAAGAAGAACAAATTGGCAAGAACCTTCTGGAAATACTTCCAGCTCAAAAAAAACTTGGACTTTTTGAAAAATATTGTCAGGTCGTGGAAACAGGCACCCCTTTGATCGAAGAAAAATTTATTTATGAAGATTATTATAAAGGACGATTTATTTCGAGAATATTTGATATAAGAGCCGTGAAACTGGGAGATAGTTTTGTTGCTTCATGGAGGGATATTACTGAACGAAAAAAAGCCGAAGAAGAAATAATAAAAGAAAAAAACAGGGTTGAGGAGCTATTAAATAAGCTGGATATTGCATATAAAAAATTAAAAGAAACACAAAATGAACTTCTCCATCGTGAAAAAATTGCGACAACCGGTGTTCTTGCCGCAGGTGTAGCACATGAAATAAGAAATCCTCTTGCTATTATTGGCATGACTGTCAATTATCTTGAAAGTAAACTTAAGGAGAATGATCCCAAAAGAGAACTTACTGAAGCCATAATAAAAAAAGTGGAGAGACTGGATAAAGTAACCAAGGAACTTTCAAATTACGGCCGGACAACAGAACTTAATATAAAAAGACGTAATACTAATAAATGTATAAATTTAAATCTATCTCTGATTAAGACTAAATGCAAAGTTCAGGGAATAAAGATAGTAAAAAATTTTTCAAAACTTCCATTGGTTGATATTGATGATGAACAGATGGATAAAGTTTTTCTGAATATCCTTGATAATGCAGTACAGGCTATGGGAAAAGGAGGAATATTAACCATTTCAACAAATATGGATAAAGAAAATAATATGGTAGTTATAGAAATCAGTAATACCGGACCTTCAATAGAAAATAAATATCTCTCGCATATTTTTGAACCATTTTTCACAGCAAAAAAAAAGGGTACGGGACTGGGGCTTGCAATTGCTCAGAATGTTGTATTCAGACACAATGGGAAGATTGAAGTTAAAAATAGAACATTGAACAAAAATAAAGGAGTTAGTTTTGTTATTTGTCTGCCGGTTAACTCTTCTATTAAGGAATAAAAAGGAATATAAATAATGGAATATGACAATACATTGACCGGTAATAAAATATTAGTCATTGATGATGAAAACGAAATCGGCTGGATATTTTCTAAAATACTTGGTGATGCCGGATATAATATAATTTCCACTACTTCAGGCAAAGAGGGTTTGAAAAAATTAATTTCGTTTACTCCTGATCTTATTTTTTTGGATCTAAAACTGCCTGATGAAAACGGAATAGATATTTTGAAAAAAATAAAAGAAATAGATAGTGAAATCATGGTAATTATGATTACAGCATTTGAAACAATCCATGATGCTGTGGCAGCAATGAAATTAGGAGCTTATGATTATATCCCCAAACCTATTCCAAATGATAGGTTAAAAATAATTGTTGATCAGGCAATAGAAAAAAAGCATCTATCAAAAAAAGTAGACTTATTGACCAGAGATATCAACGCTCTTGATGAGATTGTCGGCCAGTCTCCTGCAATTCAAAAAGTATTTAAGCTGATACAGAATGTAGCCCAGCATGATATTAGTGTAATATTAAGAGGGGAAAGCGGAACAGGGAAGGAACTTGTTGCAAGAGCAATTCATTCATTAAGCAAAAGAAAGGATAAATTCTTCGTACCTGTTGATTGCGCTACTCTACCCGATACTCTGGTCGAAAGCGAGCTATTCGGATATGAGAAAGGTGCTTTTACAGGAGCAGACTCGTTAAAAATAGGTAGATTTGAAATGGCAAATGAAGGGACAATATTTTTAGATGAAATAGGGAATCTTGCCATGCATATTCAGATAAAGCTTCTTAGAGTACTTCAGGAGGGAACAGTAGAACGTCTGGGAGGGAGAAAGACAAAAAAACTTGATGTAAGAATAATTAGTGCGACAAACAAAAATTTGGAAGAAGCTCTCGAAACAGGTGAATTCAGAGACGATCTATATCATCGTCTGAATGTTTTTGAAATAACTCTTCCGCCTCTTCGGGAAAGAGGGGATGATTTGATAATTCTTTCACAATATTTTTTAAATAAATTTAATAATGAATATAACAAACATGTGGAGGGATTTTCAGATGAAGTCATGGAAATATTCAGGACTTACTCGTGGCCCGGAAATGTAAGAGAATTAGGAAATACCATAAGAGCCAGTATTATTCTGGCTAAAGACAAAATCATGGTAAATAATCTTCCTGCAAGAATAAGATTAAATCTTGAAATTCACAAAAATAAAATTATCCCTGATATTAATATTAAAGAAAAATTAGATGTAATGACTTTAAAAAGTATTAAAAAAAATGTTGTTCAAAATATGGAAAAACAAATTATAGAGCAAGTTTTAAGTGATGTAAACTGGAACAAGACGAAGGCAAGCAAAATACTTGATATTGATTATAAAAGCCTTTATAACAAAATCAAACAATATAACATAGCCAAATCATAGTCAATACTCTTTAAACTCAAATCCTTTTTCTACAAAAATTTTAATGCATATATCTACTATGTCAGGATCATAAAGAATACCTTTATTTTTTTTAATTTCTTCCAGAGCTTTATCTATCCCCAGAGCAGGTCTATATGGTCTGTAAAAACACATTGCTTCAACAACATCAGCTACAGATAATATTCTTGCTTCAAGAATAATATTATCTCCTCGTAAACTATTCGGATATCCTGTTCCATTAATTCTTTCGTGATGTTGAAGTACGATTTTTGCAATAGGCCATGGGAATTCTATTGATTTCAAAATATCATAACCACATTGGGAATGACTTTTAATCAAATTATATTCCACTTCAGTTATCTTCCCCGGTTTACTTAGAATTTCAGACGGAATAGATAATTTTCCAAGATCATGTATGGATCCAGACATAATAACTGAATCGCTTTGATCCTTATTCAATTTCATTTCTTTTGCTATAACTCCGGCAAGATCGGATACACGCCATTGATGGATGGCTGTATAAGGATCTTTAACCTGTATTGTCAGGGATATAGCATGAATAATTCCCAATACGCTTTTTCTCTCCCTCAATATTTTGAAGTTTTCTTTCAATTTCTTTTCGTTTTTTCTCACCTCATTTTCAGCCTGATTTTCTTTAACTGCCATACCAATTATATATCCCAATTCCTCAAGCGAGTTTATCATTTCTAATGTAAATAGATCACGTCTTTTATCAGTAACATGCAATAGCCCTATATTTTTATTGTTTACCTTAACAGGTATTAAAGCCATAGATTCATATCCAAATTTAATACATTCATCACGAGGATTTATTCCTCTTGAGGTTTTATCCGCAGAAATAAAAAATTCGGTCATGCAATTAGACCAGAAACTGCCTTCTTCGGTAAAAAAATCTTTATTCAAATCAATTGATTTATTTATAATATTTCCGCATAAACATGCTAAAGCAGTATGCTCGGATGAATTATTATCATAATTTGTACATAGATAATTCTCAGATTTTATAAATTTATCGGGAAAGCCGCTATTAACAAAAAAAGGATAATCATCAGATTGTTTTAATCTTAATGCAACCGCTTCGCAATCAAGATATTCTTTTATTAATGCAATCCATTTTATACACATTTCCTCTAATGTTGCATATTGATGAAAAGTTTTTAATATATCAAACTTCAATATTTGTATTTTTTCCATCAGTTCCCCTATTCCAGGATAAATAATAACGGATTTTTTGCTTCTCCGTTTACATGAACTTCATAATGAAGATGAGGTGCAGTACTCATACCGGTATTCCCCAATAAAGATATTACTTCATTGCGCTTTACGGGTTGCCCCTCTTTAACCAATAAAAAAGAATTATGTGCATATAAAGTTTGAAATCCATAACCATGCTTGACAATTACAACCTTACCATAATCTCTATCCCACCCCGAAAATAAAACAATACCATCTGCAGTTACCTTTACAGGCATACCGAGCTCTTGTGCAATATCCAGTCCTTTATGAAAAGTTATTTTACCTGTGAAAGGTGAAATACGATAACCAAAATCTGAAGTTATATATCCTATCAATGGCCATACAGACGGGATTAAATTAGATGATATATCTCTTTTACCAAGAAAATTTATTAAATTTAAGATATCTTCTTTATAAACATTATGTTTATTCCATTGTTCCTGATTAATCCATACAGTTTTATTTAAATATTTATTTAACAAATTGCTATCTGAATTTATATTGAATGCTAATTCGATTCCGCCTTTTCCATTTAAGTTAAAATCTGTTTTATTATTCATAGAATTTTTTTTAAAAATTCTATTATCAATCAAGCATGTTATAATTTTATTATTTATGTTACTAATTTTGTTTTTACTTTTATTTATGCTATTACAAAGAACATCATTTTTTTTAATAAAATCTTCGTTTATAAGCTTGAGTTTTATAAATTCCATCTTATTTTTATAATAATCCAGAAAAAATATTGTCTGGCAAAAACATATTAAAATTAATGATATAATAAAAAATTTTATTATTTTTTTTGAAAAATAATATTTTCTGCATGTACCATTTTTAATATTTAACGATAAAAGCGTAATGGAAGTTAATTTCATTTAATATTCTCCTGCCAATCGGGATTAATTTATTTATTTAATTTCGATTTTTGAAATCATGTATTCTCTTAGTTTTTCAATTTCTTCAGCATTTTTGTCATAAAAAGGAATGAGTGTGTGGTATGTGCTTATTTTATTAATATCTTTCACTTCAACAATTTTGATATCTTCCGGAAGCCATTCTTTTATTCTGTGATGAGCACCTATAAAAGCTATTCCTGTTTCGTTTTCATTTAAAGTTTTGGTTATTACTTGAGCAATAAATTTATCTCTTTTTGTTAAAAGTTTATTTTTAACAAATTTGTACTTTAGAAATGCAATAATCTTTTTAAGTTTTGATTTCTCCTGTGTTATTGCAACCAGGCTGTCGCGTTCTTTAAGAATCATATTATAATCTTCTGTTTTAACCAGGATTGCTCCGCGATTAACAATGTCTTTTAATAAAGAATAGTTTTTGCTTCCTGATTTTACACCCTCTTCAATTATTTTTATTCCAATTTCGCCATCTGCTATCATTCCATCCTGATATATTTTTATACCTGATACATTTATCGATTTGAAATAATCTGTAATTACTTCCCAGAATCCAAGCACAGTATTAAGATGTTTTTCCCATACATCTCCACCTAAATTTGCAATTCCTCTTTTATTAACATCTTCTCCAAGAGAGCCCAGATCAGCGCTTGTATGAATAATAGGTACGTAAATAAGTTTTTTCATTGTCTTACTCCTAATCAGGTTACATTTATCCTCTGTTCAAGACGATCTAATCTTTTTGTTATTTCATCATTTATATTATTATTTTTTGTTTCTTCTTTTGTGACCAAATAGGGATCGTTCTGCCACCAGTTTATCCCCATTTCCATTGCTTTATCCACAGAACTGATTAAAAGACGAATCTTAATATTAAGCAGATCTATATCAGCAAGTTGTATGCTTATGTCACCGCAAATTACTATTCCCTTATCCAATACTCTTTCCAGAATATCAGCCAGATTTGTTGCTTCAGTAGCATGTATCAATTTTTGATCAGACATTATATTATTCTCCTATATTTCCCAATTTTTCAATTAATTCAGCTGTTTTCTGACGCAATTTCGAAATAGCATGGCAGTTGATGCAATCCATACTTTCAGCATCATAGTCGCTGCAAATAAGAAGAGTATCTACCTCATGCTTGAGTTCTTCGGCAAATATGGATTTATCATGATTATCTTTAGATTTGTTAACTTTATCTATAAGATTCCCAATTAAGAGCTCTTGTTTGTTGAATATCTGACAATCTATTTCAGACATTTTTTTATACATTTTTCCCCCAGATTCATTAAATTAAGCCTGATAAATCAGGCAACTACAAAAATTTTAATGTAGTTGCTCGATTTATCGAGCGAAATTATAAACTTTCAATTTCCTATACATTAAATTAGATCCCCGATAAAAAATGTCGGGGATGACATATAAGAAAGTTGTGTCATTCCCGACATTTTTTATCGGGAATCTTGTCTTTCAATTTCCTATACCTATAAATTAATATTTAATTTTAAATCTTCATCTTTCAATCCGAAAAGATCTTTCATCTCCTGCATCTTTTTTTCTAATTTCATCAGGGATTCACCGATTCTTTCAATTTCGTCTTCTGATAGAGACCCACCTTCAATTCTCCTTATTGCCTGTTTCTCCATAAGCTCTCTTAAGAGCTCAATTAATGCTAATACTAATCTGGCTAAACCATGCTCAACTTTATCAGGATCAACGTTAATATTATTTAACGAAAGTTTATCTATTTGTGATAATTCATCTGTGAATTCTTTTGCTAAAATTGGGTCGATAGGGACTTTATTGCAATCCATTTAATAATCCCTCCTCCTTATCTGTAAAATTATAAGGCGGCCATGGTCCTGTAAAAAGAAATTTCAGATCCTTTCTTCCCTGTTCCAGTTCTCTGATTCTATTGATAAATTTATCTTCTTTTCCTTTTTCAACCAAAAAATTTGCATCCAGAATTATTTTTTTTGTTAGCATCTTTTTAAACGTACTCAATGAACTTACCTCTTCCAGGTAAGGATAAATATCGTTTATTATATTCTCAGCATTTTTCATTAATGCTTCTTCATGTTTATATTTTTTAAATTTATTAGCTAAATACTTCCGATACGGGGAATTACCTTCCAGAGCATCAAATATTTTTTGACTTTCTTTTAAACAACTAAATGGTATTATTTTTTGACCTGCATTTTCATAATCCCACATTACTTTCAATCCGAATTCCAGTTTATTTTTAACTCTCTGTAAATTGAGATTAAATTTATCGTATTGCTCTTTTAAAAGTTTTACAATTTCACTTTCTTCTTCAAATGCTGTCCCGAATCTAAAAGGAAGAAGCGAATAATTTTCCATTAAATCTTCTATTATTTTTTCATATTCAAGTATACATTTTTTGTTAATTTTTAATCTATGGTCCCATATTTCACTAACAGCAATTGCAATATCTCCGTATGACAGGCAATATAAATAGGAATCGTACAATCCTTTGAAACCAAGTCCTGTTTTATTTATGGAATTATTCGAAATATTAAGATTGGATTCCTTTTCAATAATGCACGTAAAATCCAATATCGCATAACAGCATTTAACCATTTTCATAAAATCACCTCGATTTTATTTTTGGTAATGTCAAAAATTAACCACAGAGAACACAGAGAAACCTTTAAATATTAAATTGTATAAATTGTAGAGACGCAAAATTTTGCGTCTCTACCCCCTCTGTGTCCTCAAATTATTAATTTTTTTATACCGTTTTTTAACCTTTCTACATTGAAAAAACTAACCACAGAGGTCACCAGAGGATTTTAAAATTTAAAATATTTTTTCTCGGTGTCCTCTGTGGTGAAATTTTTTTGTGATTCATTTTTTATCCTTTTATTCTTAGCTTTTCCATAGTCTCAACAGAACTCAAAAGCACTCTTAATCCGATATATATAAGATCTATATCAGCCACGGAAATAACAATATCTCCGCTTAAAACCACTCCTTTATTCAAAACTCTGTCCAGAATTTCAACCAGATTTATATCATTTGTTTTGGTAATAGTATTTTTCATTTATTTTTTTGTACCTCTGTCATATTAACAAAATTAAACGGAGGCCATGGACCGGAATACTCGAATTCAAAACCTGTTTCACTATATTCTTTTTTCAATTCTTCGATCGTATCAAAAAATCCATTTACATTTTTTTTGAATAAAAGATAGCTTGAGTTAAATATCATTTTGTTTTTATGCAAATTCGCATTTTCAGTAAATAATTTGTTTATTACTGCTTCATGCGATTGGCTGCTGAATTTATCGAAACAATATTTTATATAATCATCTAAAATTTTATTTGTCTCGCAGGCAATTAATTCATCTCTTTTTTTCTTTAATAAAAAAGCCTTTCCAGGACCAGAGCAAAAAATTTTCTGATCATGCTGTTTGATTCTTTCGCTTGTTTCGGATATTTTTTTATTCAAGATATTCATATTGCAATATATTTTCAATGCCCATTCTTCTTTATCGTTGAGTTTATATATGTTATCCATTAATTGCGGAGTATACTCATCAATCATCTCTTTTAAACTTTCCTCGGTTTTAAATATAGTGCCGAATTTGAATGGAACTATTGTCATATTTTTCATTATGATTCTATTTATATTCATATGCGCTTTTACCCTTGGGATAACCCATCCCATCTTACATAAATTTTTTTCTATATTAGTCTCTCCGAATTCATCACTGGAAACAAGTCTGGCAGCAGCATAAATATCATTATGTCTGATACAAAAAATATCATCGCATAAATCCGAATTTTTCAAATCCGGCTCTCTCAAAGTAATACAATAAATATATAACAGATTTCCCATATTGAATTTTCTCCAATCATCTTCCCGATTATGATTAGTGTTTCTGTTCATATGATTCAACTTCCAGCGCTGTGTTTAATTTAATGTCGTATACATTTCTATCTTTTACTCTGGTCGGTAGTCCGAGAGCTTTTATAAAAGAACTTTCTTCATATGCTTCAGCTTCTGCATACCATCCATCAGCTAATTTTGATGTTTTAATAATTTTAATGTCTTCTGTATGTAATGTATTTTTTAAAAATACTGCGACGATTTTTTCAACTTCTTCAATATTGTTCATCAGAATCCCCCTCTTTCATTTTTCTGATAGCATCCAATTGAGATAAAATTTCTTTTTCATTTTTAATGTATTCTTCTTCACTGATCTCATCCAATTCAAAATCTAGCTGTAATTTCATGAGTCTTTCTTTTATTTTTCCTTCATCAGATATTTCTTTATCTAATACTTCGCTCAACTTTTCCCCAAGCCAGATAACACCATTCAAAGGTGAAAACAATAGATCATCAATTATAAACATTATTTTTCCCATTCTTCCGGATATATTGTAATATTCACAAAATTGAATATTGGCAATGGTCCAACATATTTAAATTTGGTTCTATCGGAATATTCTTCATTTAAATCATCGACAATATTATCAAATTCTTTTTCTCGTCCCTTATCCACTAAAAATGCGGCATTAATAAACATGTTATCTCCGATAGTTGGATTAAGCTTATAATCAAGAGCCGATTTTTTTACAGCATTAATAATTTTATTCGTCTCGTCTTCCTTTTTTATCTTAAGGGCATATTCAACCATTTTCCCAATTTCAACGGTTGCGTTTACATTCTCTCTTACGGAACTTTTTTGGATTTTTTGCTTCAGCAGCTTAATATCATCGTTTTCATCGACAATTTCCTTGAAAATATTTTCACTGTTTTTCCATAAACCCTTAATACCAAGCTCTATCTTGTTTTCCATGACTTTTAAAGTATCCTTAAACTCTTTATATCGTCTATCGAGTAAATTTCTTATTTCATCCTGCGAAGCAGCAATTGTTCCAAATCGAACAGGCAGAACGCTGCTAAACTCCTTCATTACTTCTTCTATAACTTTTTGATGTGACAGTAGATACTCTCTTGCAACTGGAAATTTGGTTACAGGATGACTGCTTATCACCATGCTTAAATTATTGGATCCTATTGTCAGAACATCATCGCCTCTTGCACCGATTCCTATTGGGCCGAAAGACATCTCTTTATCCGAACATATTATGCAGTAAACGTATTTTCCTTCTGATATCATTTTTCACCTCATTCACAAATTCTGACTATTATTGAATTTTTTTCAAAATCTTCTTTTTTGAAAGAACAGAAATCGTCTTGACAATAATCCGAAATAATCTTGTAAGCTCTTGTACTTTCATCAAACTCACTTGCAATATTCTCTTTATCCGGATTTCTGTCAGGATGAGTTAATAAAGCTTTCATCTGATGCGCTCTTCTTATTTCTTCTTTAGTAGCTGTTATATCCAGCCCGAGCTTCTTTCTGCACCAATCAATTTCTTCAAATTGCATTTTCTTAATTTCAAATGCATAAAAATTATAAGTGGGCAACGGACCAATAATTTTAAAATTCAACTGTTCATTAAATTCACAATTTAACTCTTCTATTTTTTTATTGAAATCTTCAAATTTGTTTTTATTAATTAAGAAAGCAAAATTACCTATCGTTTTATCATCTTCTGGTATTTGAGATTTACTGCTTTCGACAATTTCATCCAGTGAAGTCTCTATTCGAAGTGTATATTCTTTTATTCTTTTGTTAACAAAATCCTGAACCATAATACCGAGTTTTATTTTATCCTCAATAGTTACGTTCTCTGCTTTATTAATAAGGTTTTGTTTTGCATCCAGAATATCTTTTTCATGACCTATTTCAGTTAAAACTGAGTTAAAATTATTCCATTTGACTATGACATTCATTTCTATCATGTCACTCATCTTATTGAATATATCATTTATTATTCTATAACCTTTACTCAAGGACAACCTCACATTATCATCATTATCAATAAAAGTACCGAATTTAACAGGAATGACAGTATGATTAGACATTATTTCTTCTATTACTTTTTGGTGATTTACAAGTTCTTTAAGTAATGTTTCTTTGAATATGGATGTATAATCTTTAAAAGGTAATCTGCTAACAACACAGGCAATATCCTGATGGTTAATCGTATATATTTCGTCAGCTACCATACTGCGGAATTTTTCGATCTTTTCAAAATTGCGAAATACATTCGATTTTTCATTATTTATCTTAATGATAGCGTATACATATGTCATAAGATTAAAATTTTCATAATGTTTTACAGGAAAACTGCTTGCGAACTTTTCTGAAAATTTATCAGCAAATTTAAATTGAGTCAATTTAAGCATAGGATCCTCCATAGTTTAGCAAATTATTTATGTCGTCAGTTAATTTTATTTTTTTTGTTTAATTTTAGAGATAACATATTATTTAACATTTGTACTGCCTTTTGTGGTAACCTCATTTCATTCTGCTCTAAAGTTTGCGTTTTATTTATAAAAGACTTGGAAAATAATTTTTTTTTTAATTCTTCCATTATTTTTTTCATTTCAAACTTCCTTTAAATTAGATTCTGAACTGTAGAGACGCAAAATTTTGCGTCTCTACACATTAAGCCTGTTGAATCAGGCAACTACAATGCATTATATTTGTAGTTGCCCAATTCATTGGGCATAAAATGAATACTTTTAAATTCCTATACTTTCAAATTATCATTATTCGAATTTTTAAGTATTTTTATTGCATCATTAAAATGTTCCATTGTAAGTTTAAAAATCTCTATTTCCTTTTCATCCTGACCATTCTTAATCTTTTCCAAATATTCTCTCATGCAAAACATTGATGCCTGCTTGCAAATTGATTTTAAATAAGCACCTGTTAATCCGTCCGTTTTCTCTGCAATTATTTTAAGATCGACATCTTTATCCAGAGTCCTGCCTTCCGTATATATTTTAAGTATATCAATCCTTGCATTTTCGTCTGGAGCCGGTAATTTCAATTTCAAATCAAATCTACCGGATCTTAATATAGCAGGGTCGATCATATCAATCCTGTTTGTAGCTCCTAGAATTATTACATCTTTTAATTCTTCAATCCCATCAAGCTCAGTCAGGAACTGGCTAATTACTCGTTCAGTAGTATTGCTCGAATCCCCTCCCCCTGATCCTCTTTTGGGAACTATGGCGTCTATCTCATCAAAAAAAATTATTACCGGTGCAACCTGCCTGGCTTTTTTAAAAATTTCTCTTATTCCACGCTCACTCTCACCCAAATATTTACTGATTAATGCAGGTCCTTTAACTGAAATGAAATTAAGTTCACTCTCAGTTGCCACAGCTTTTGCAAGAAGAGTTTTACCTGTTCCGGGGGCTCCATACAATAATATTCCCTTTGGCGATTGAATTTTTTCTTTTTTGAAAATTTTTGCATATTTGATTGGCCATTCTATTGCTTCTTGCAGCTCTTTTTTTATTTCTTCAAGCCCACCTACGTCTTCCCATCTAACATTTGGTATTTCAACAAAAACCTCTCTTATTGCCGATGGTTCAACTTCCTTCATGGCATCTAAAAAATTATCCATTGTGACTTCAAGTTTCATTAAAATTTCAAACGGTATTTCCGCCATTTCAAAATCAATTTTCGGTAATATGTTTCTTAATGCTGACATTGCTGCTTCTCGTGCTAGAGCTTCCAGATCTGCTCCGACAAAACCATGTGTAACTTCAGCTAATTTTTCCAGGTTAACAGCCTCTGTGTTTTCTCCAATATTTTGACCTTCTGCTTTTTTAAGCGGCATACCTCTTGTATGTATTTGTAAAATTTCCAATCTTCCGTTTTTATCAGGTATTGAAATACTTATTTCTCTATCAAAACGTCCGGGTCTGCGTAAAGCTGGATCTATCATATTTGGAAGGTTAGTTGCCCCGATGATAATAATATGCCCCCTGGATTCCAATCCATCCATTAAAGCCAGAAGCTGAGCAACCACTCTGCGTTCAACCTGTTTTTCTACTCCCATATCTTCCCTTTTAGGAGCAATGGCATCTATCTCATCAATAAAAATTATTGCTGGAGCGTGTGCCTGCGCATCTTTAAAAACTTCCCGCAGACGAGCTTCACTTTCTCCGTAAAATTTTCCCATAATTTCAGGGCCTGATATATGCGTAAAATATGTATCTGTTTCATTGGCAACAGCTCGTGCGATGAGAGTCTTCCCTGTACCGGGAGGGCCGTAAAGAAAAACTCCTTTGGGAGGAGTAATACCCAATCTTTCAAATATCTGCGGATATTTTAACGGAAGTTCTATCATCTCTCTGATTCTTTGAATTTGCACACCAAGTCCGCCTATATCCTCATAACTGATTTTAGCTTTTTCTTTTTTAGCTCCTTTTGTTTTGATTTTTATCTGAGTAGAGGGATTTATCTTAATAATACCTTCAGGGATAGTATCTATTACCCTGTAGTCAGATGTTTTTGTACCGAACAGAGAAACTCTGATTTTGTCTCCTACCACAACAGGCATTCCTTCAACGAGAGAATTTACATATTTAATATCTTTATCACCCTGGAATAAGGTTAATGCTGTTAATGGCAAGAGTATAATTTTGCTTGCGGTTTTATAATCTATTTTTTTTATTTTCACTTTTTCATCAAGACCGGTCTGGGAATTTTCGCGTGATATCCCATCCATTTGAATAATATTTTTTCCTCTATCTTCCGAATAGCATGGCATTACTTTGGCAGGTGTTTTTCTTTTCCCTTCAACTTCAACAATATCACCTAATTCCAAACCAAGCAGTTTCATGCTTTCAGGATCCATCCTGACAATTGCTCTACCCACGTCTTTTGGTAAAGCTTCTTTAACTTTCAAGATAATCGGGTCATTATTTTTTTTCATTTCAAACTTCCTTTAAATTAAGCCTGATGAATCAGGCAACTACAATGCAATATGTCTGTAGTTGCC
>CAYWFU010000067.1:0-17264 GCA_964457585.1 uncultured bacterium
GGAGTAGATAGCACATTATAAAAACTACCTTCTGCTAAACCATCAGATGTTTCAACATTATAATATTCTACCTTTTTACCTGCATTTTCACATTCTTTTGCTAAATTTTTAGCTGTAATACAATTCGGACATTGTTCTTTCCAGAATACTTTAAGTTTTGACATAATTTTCTCCCCTGATTTTCTAACTTTTAAATTCAACATTACTCACTTTTAATTCAGGCATAACAATACCACGTTTTATCATAATTTTATAAATTAATGATGAACGGCGAGTTACATACCGGCTGTTTCCTATTGGATTGAACCTTCTTGGATTTGGCAATACTGATGCTAATCTGCATGCTTCATCAACAGTCAGAGAAGAAGCAGATTTACCAAAATAATATCTGGATGCTGCCTCAATACCAAAAATACCTTCTCCCCATTCTGCAACATTTAAATAAAGCTCAAGTATTCGTCTTTTATTTAACTCTTTTTCTATTTTCCATGTTATTATAGCTTCTTTCAATTTTCTAATTGGATTTTTTGATGGAGAAAGATAAAGATTTTTTGCAAGCTGTTGTGTTATAGTACTCCCGCCAACTTTAAATTTTTTTTCTTTTAAATTCTTTTCAATTGCTATTTGTATAGCTTCATAATCAAAACCATCATGATTCCAGAATTTATCGTCTTCAGCAATAATCACAGCTCTTTTAATATTTAACGATATTTTTGAGTACGGAACCCATATCTGCTGAATTTTATTTTTTTTCCTTTGATTCTTCCATTCGATTTCTCTGTATTCCATGAAAGATGTTTTCTTAGGATTTTCATTTTTGAGTTTTGATATGTCTGGTATTAAAACTAAGTATATTAACAGCCCGCAAAAAAATAGAATTACAGCGATTTTAATTTTTTTTAAAATATTATTTTTTTCCATTGATACCTTCACCTGTCATAGGAACAAAAATAACAGGCATTACTTCTTTCTTTACAATTTTTCCCTCTTTTTTTTCAACTAAAATAAGCTCCTGGTTATAATAATCTCCAACAGGAATAACCATCCTTCCGCCTTCTTTTAATTGCTCAATCAGCGGGGTTGGAATATGATCAGGAGCACATGTAACAATTATCGCATCATATGGGGCATATTCCTTCCATCCTTTATATCCGTCTCCAATTTTTACTTTTATATTATTATACCCTAAATCTTTAAATACTCTTTCAGCAGTTTTGCCTAATATTTCTATAATCTCAATAGTATATACTTCTCTGGCTAATTCTGCAAGAATAGCAGCTTGATAACCAGACCCTGTACCTATTTCTAAAACTTTATCATCAGGTTTAAGTCTTAAAACCTCAGTCATAAATGCAACAATATATGGCTGAGAAATTGTTTGATGTTCCCCAATAGGTAGAGGTCTATCCTCATAAGCCTGATTCCAGTGGATAGATGGTATAAACAAATGACGCGGAATTTTCTGCATTATCTCTAATATTTTTTCATCTTTAATACCACGGCGTTTAATTTGATATTCTATCATATCTTTGCGATTTCTGCTATATTGATCTGCCTGTTCAAAAGCATGAATAACTAAAAATGAAAATAACAAAACAAAAGTAATGATTAGATTTTTTTTCATAATTCCCTCCTTTCATATTATCTCAATGTATTTAAATACCAATAAATAATTTCTTTCCCCCAAAAAATACTTATAATACTTCCAATTGATAAAAATGGCCCAAAAGGTATCATATCTTTTCTTGATTTATTAAAAAATGTGATTAAAGCTAATCCAAAGACACTACCAATCATAAATGATAAAATAAGTATAAGAATAGTTTGCTTCCAGCCTAATACTGTACCAATTAATACTGCAAGTTTGATATCACCCCCTCCCATACCTCCATGCCAGATACAGGCAATTATATATAAAAATCCGCCCCCTATTAATAATCCCAATAATGGGTCTAAAATATAATCAGAGTTTTTAGTTAATAAATATTTACCAATACTCATAAATAAAAAAAATATTGTAAAAGAGATTGTAATAATATTTGGAATTATTTTATTTTCTATATCTATAAAAGCAATTACTATTAATGTGGAAATAAAAACACTTTTAAAAATAAAATCTATAGATAATTTCAGTTTATAATAAAGCAAAAGAAACAAAATCCCTGTAATAAATTCCACTAAAACATATCTGAAAGATATTTTACTATTACAATTTCTGCATTTTCCTTGTAAAATCATATAACTTATTATCGGAATTTTATCATACATTTTAATTGAAGTTTTGCACTCAGGGCAATATGACCATGGTGAAGCTATAGATTCACCCTTTGGTAAGCGATAAATGCAAACATTTAAAAAGCTTCCTATTATTATACCTAAAAAAAAAATTAAAAAAAATATCATTTTATATTCTTTCTAAAAAATTTATATTTTTCAAACATCCTATTACAAAATTAGCAACCATTCCAGTAATAAGTCCGCTTGGTAAAGCAAAAAATAAAAACCATGGAGCAGTGAAAGTTATAGCTGTTTGTGTCAGGTGTAGTTCCTTAAAGAAGAATAGATAAACAACGGTAAACTGAGTAATAATATGAATTAATGCTCCTATAATACTTATTGTAACTAAAGTAAATTTTTTACTTAATAAAGGTAATCCAATCCACATTGCGAATGTACTGGTTATTCCACCAGATATACCTATAATGAATACCGGATTAAATAACATACCCGAAATTAATCCGGCTAAAAGACTACGAGTAAAATTTACAATTAATCCTGTCCATATATCAAAATATATTAAGGTAAAAAGAATAATAATATTAGGCAGTCCGAGTTTAGCCCATGGAACAAGAGGATATGGCAAAGCATTTTCAATAATCTGCAAAATAATTGCCATAGAAATAAAAAGAGCCATTAAAATAGTTTTTCTAATATTTAAATTTTTCATGTTTGCATTTTAATTTAAGGCACAGGAAATTGAAAAACGAAATTCTTCAGTCGCTTCGCTCCTTCAGAATGACATCTTAGTGTGTCATTCTGAGCGAAGCGAAGAATCTAATTTAAAAACTTCTCGCATCTATTTCATTATTAATCTCTTCCTTATTTTCACCTGAAATTTTAACTATAATTTTATTAGGAAGACAAATAAGCGCATCATGAGTGCTTGAAATCCATCCGCTTTTTATGCAAATATGATTAGGACAGGAAGATTTAATTATCCTAACTTTTTTGTTTTTTATTTGAATAACTGTGTCGCCTAATGGACCTTTGACAGTTATTAAATTATCCTTATTAATCGAAAAAATTTTATTATATCCATCATTCGTTTCAATAACTACATTCATAGAAGGTACTTTAAAAAAATGCATGATAGCTATCCAGATAAAAAATACAACACTTAAGCAAACTAAAAAAAAAATATCACGGGTAGATATTAATTTATTCATTTTTACTATTTTCTGTTTTTTCTCTGGCTAATAAATTTTTAGTTTTTTCCAGGTTTCGGATAGCTGCGCTATAATCGGGAAGGAGTTCAATTGCTTTTTCAAATTCAATAATCGCTTTATCATATTCTTCCTTTTTCATATAAGCATAACCTAAATTATTATACGCATTTGGAAAATATGGATTTATTTTGATCGATTTTTCTGCTTCTTCAATCGCTCGGTCATAAAACCTTTGGATATTATAAATATATGATAAACTGCTGTAGACTTCAAATAAGTTTGGATCCAATTCCAATGCATCCTTATATTCTTTTACAGATTCATTAAATTTTTTTAAATTAGCATAACAATCACCAATCCTGATTATTGCGTCAATGTATTTTTCTTTTGTTTTTAATGCATTTTTAAAATATGTTAAAGCTTCTGAAAATTGATTTTTATTATAATTTTCATTCCCTTTGTTATAATATTCTTCAGCCAATAAAGCGCTTTTAATTTTTAATTCTAATTGACTTATTTCAGATGGAGTATAATTTAATTTACGATATACAGATAATAATTGTTCTTCAACTTTTTTATCGCCCGGGAATTTATCCAGATATAAATTAAATTCATTTATTGCTTTTCCATATTGATGGATAATAAGATACGCTTTGCCCAGCAATAAGGAATAACTTTTTGAAGAAGGATTTCCTCTTTTTTCATTTTCTAATTCAACAATAATTTGTTCGTATAATTTGTTGAATTGCTTTTGAATCTCTAAGGAATCATATCCCATTTTTTCAAAAATATCTTTTAGCTTATTTTCCGCCATTCCATGTCCTGGACTTTTTTTCAGTACAAATTTAATCTGTTCAATAGCATGAGGGAATTGCTTTTTATTAATATATACAGTAGCAAGATCTATATATAAATAATACCATCTTGAGTCACGCTCAATAGCTTTTTCGAGAATTTGCAAAGATTCATCATATTTTTCCATTCGATTATAAATATTACCCAATTTCCAATATGCATCCAATATGAAATAGTTTTGTTTCAGGTAATCTGCGTATTTATTAATTACTAATTCAAATTTTTGTTTTGCAAGCTCAACTCTGCCCTGTTTATCATAAATAATTCCAAGCCAGTAATGCGCTCCCGGAGCGTCTGCAAAATTTGGATCAGAATCAAGAGCTATTGAATATTCTCTTTCTGCTTCTTCGAATTTTTCTTCCAGGCGCAGAGTATTGCCAAGAATATAATGTCCGATTGGATTGTTTTCGCTTTTATTAATAGTATTGCGTAATTCTCTCAGAGCTGTCACCCATTTTTCTTTTATTTTTTTGGAATTTGGATAAAGCTGAAGAGCTATTTTAAATTCATTTAAAGCATTATTATATTGTTTTTCTTCAAAAAATTTATTACCATCAATATAATATTTCGATGCTTGTTCCTGACGATTTAATTTATCATAAATTTTTTTCAAATCACTATAAGCTTTTTCATATTCAATAAAATCATATGCTTCAAGCAAAATTTTAATATCAATTTTTTTATCGGGTATCTTCTCTGCAAATCCTTTTAAATTTTGAGCTTCTTCTAAAAACATCTTTTGATTTATATTAACAATTTTTATTTTATTAGTGACATATCTCAGATTTTCTATATCTTCTTTTGTCAGATATATTAATGCTAATCCGCTATATGCATATATATAATTTGGATTATAACTAATTGCTTTTTTTAAAAACTCAATTGCTTCATCATTGTTCTGATCTACAAAAGAAACTATTGTTGCTAATCCATAATAGACTTCCGGATTATAAGGATCGTTTTCAAGTATGCTATTATATAATTTTCTAGATTCATCGTAATTTTTGTTATTATATAATTCAGCAGCTTCCTTTATTTTCACATTAGATTCTTTTATTTTAGAAAGAGCATTTTCTAACTCCCGCATAGCTATATCAGAAACATTTGAATTATGATCGATTATAAGTACTCGTATAAAATATTTTATTGCTTCCCTGAATTCCTTATTTTTCACATGTGCCTGCCCTGTTATTAAATATGCTTCCTGCAAATTAGGATCAAGAAGTATTGCTTTTTTCCCGAAAATTAATGCTTTATCATAAATCCCCTGAGTATAATATAATTTACTATAGTTAACCTGTGCTTCTGCAAGGTCTGGTTTTTTTGCAGTTGCCTGCTGTAAATATTTGGCTGCTGTATTATAATCACCTTTCTGGATATAAATAAGACCTAAACGGGAAAGGACAGAAGCATTAGATTCATTAATACGGAGGATTTTACGATAATTATGAACTGCGTCATCAATTTTTCCTAATTTGAAATAAAGATTTGCCAGATCAAATAGTATTGTTATATTTTCTGGTTCTTTTTCCAATATTTTATGATACATTTCAGTAGCTTCTTCATATCGTTCCAGAACCTCATATTCAACGGCTTTATCATAGTAGTCCTGTACATCTATTGCTGCATATAATACATTAAAATAATAGAAAATACATACAATATATCTGAATATTAGAATAAGTATTTTTTTAATCACTTATTTCTCCTTATTATGTAACTATATACTAATATTATATCTTATTTTATATTTTTTGATTCAAAAAATTACATTAAAATCATTAAATTTTTTTTCTTTAATTTCTTCTTTATGAATTTCTATATTTTCAACTTTTGAACTGAAAGGACCTTCCCACAACTTTGATAATAATATATCAATACTTCCGGGTAGTCCTTCTGCTATTATCTCAACTTTTGAACCATCGGGTAAATTGCGTACCCAGCCTGTTATTTTGTTATTTAATAACTTAACTGTCTTCAATACAAATGCCCGATATCCTACACCCTGAACATATCCTGAAACAATGATATGTGCACGTATCATATAAACCCCTATGAAAGTAGAGACGCAAAATTTTGCGTCTCTACATTGCTTGTTATCATCTCCTATGATATTATTTTTCGGCTAATTCTAATGCTTTCTTGATTGCTTCTTCTGGATCTGAACATTTATGAATTTTTAGAGATTCATGTTCCCATGTATATAAACCAATTACAGGGACATTTAACCTGTGCGCAATTGCAATTTCTGAAAGAGTTCCATACCCGCCTGATATTGCAATTATTACATCTGAAGATCGCACAATTATTATATTGCGGGCATGTCCCATATCTGTTGGAATAACAATATCAACATAGTGATTAGCGCTATTTTTATCTTCAGTTGGAAGAATCCCAATCGTAGTACCACCGGCGTCTTTAGCTCCACGGCATGCTGCTTCCATAACGCCACCCATCCCGCCACAAACTAATACCGCATTATTCTGAGCAATATATTGTCCAACCTTTTCTGCAATATTTGCAATTTGTACAGGACATGAGACTGCGCCAATTACTCCAATCTGAAGCATTATAGTGTCCTCCATTATATTGATATAATATGGTCGGGGTACTGGGATTTGAACCCAGGGCCTCTGCGTCCCGAACGCAGCGCGCTAGCCAGCTGCGCTATACCCCGAATAGTTTGTCCCCAGATATATCAATCCCTATAATAGCAGGAAAATCTTTTATTTCCAATTGAAAAATTGCTTCACAACCTAATTCAGGATATGCTGCTATTTTTGCCTTTTTTATACATGTTGATAATAATGCTCCGCATCCGCCAAAAGTAATAAAATAAACTGCTTTAAATTTTTTACAAGCTTGAACTACTTTCTGACTGCGGCTTCCTTTTCCTATCATTCCTTTTAACCCGATCTTTAGCAAAGGTTCAACAAATTCATCCATTCTGGAACTTGTAGTTGGTCCTGCTGAACCAATGACCTGTCCCGGTCGAACTGGTGTTGGACCAACGTAATAAATTACTTGATCCTTAAGTTCAATTGGTAGCTTTTCCCTATTTTTCAATGCATTAATAAGACGCTCATGCGCTGCATCTCGAGCAGTATAAAGTGTTCCATTTAGCAAAACAAACTGTCCTGCTTTAAGATTTGAAATTATCTTTTTATCAAGTGGGAATGTTATATTAATTGATTTCATTTTTTCACTTTTAATTGGTTTTAATTGTTGCGATATATGGTAGATTACGATATTTTTCTTCATAATCCAATCCATATCCTACTACGAATTCATTAGGTATAACAAATCCCGAAAAATCCGGTTTAATATCAACTTTATGTTTTTCAGGTTTATCTAAAAGAACGCAGGTTTTAACTTCGATTGCACCCATACTTTCAAGTAGCTGTTTGGTTTTAAGGAGTGTTTGTCCTGTATCCATAATATCATCAACAAGTAATACTCGTCTGCCATTTATACGAAGCTTGAGTTCCTTTGTAGTAGTTATCAATTTATTCGGGTCTTTTCCAATGTAACTTGCAACTCCTATTGAATCAAATTGTATTGGTAATATAATTTGTCTGACTAAATCCGCAAAAAACATCAAACATCCGTTCAATATAGCGATAAGTATTACTTCATTGGGATAATAATGCTCATTAATTTGTTTCGCCAGTTCAGCAACTTTTTCTTTTATTTCATCTTGAGTAATTAAAATTTTATCTATTATTGGTTCCATAAAATTTCATTCCGTAAGTTATAGTAAGCAAATGAGTATAATTATAAAATATAAGGCAGAAAATAGCAATTAAATAAGTTACAAAGTGACAGGCACAAAGGCATAAAGTAAAAACAGTTCCAAAGCATAGAGGCACAAAATTTTTTAGTTTTCTTTCAAACTTTGTGCCTTTGCTACTTTGTGCCTAATTAGGTTTTCAATTTTTGGCGAGAAATATGTAAAAAAATTGCAATTCAGACAATAAACCATTTTACTGTACTAACGTTGTGGGATAAGCTTTTGTTGCCCATTTCCATTAGATGTATTATACAATGTTAATACACCATCATGAGTAACAATTATTCCTATAACCCATTCACCGCTTGTACTTTGTACTAAAACTTTATTTTTACTTAAATCATCAGTTATATTCCATAGGTTGTTGCTGTAATCAGCAAATCCAATTCTATTAGTTCCTTTTAATAATGGTAACTTATATAAATCCAATTTAGCTTCATCTTTATCAACATATATAGTAATTTGATTTAGTTTATCTTTTCCCCATTTATTAAAATCTCCAACAGCATAAAGTATGCTTTTTATCTTTCTTTCCCCAAAATATTTTGATACATTTTTTAAAATAATATATCTATTTTCTTCAAAAGCGATATCATTTGCATAAGTTTTTTCTATTTTTGGTGAAGAGATAGATGAAATTTGCACTGCTTGTTTTTTTTCTTTATCTTTTTTATTTTCAACAGTTGTGATAGTATTTTCTTTTTTTACTTCTTCTTTTATTGAAGAAATCTGGTCAGATAAAATAATATCTTTATTAGGTGGAGTATTCAGATAAGAATTGTTTCTGTTTTGCGTTCCGCTTGCAAGAGAAGCATATTGCTGACTTTGATACTTAATTTTGGCCTGCTTATTACTTCCAGAACAGCCAAGAATTAATGACATAAAAAAAACCAGGGTCGAAATTTTAGAAAGTTCAAAAAATTTTATTACCATACATCTACTCCTTATTTTAATAATTTTCACACAATTTTATCAAATTTTCAATTTTTTCTATTTTTGGCGTAAAGTATTTATTTTAATATCATATTCTATAATAAGATGTCAACAAAAAAAGTACAATTATGTTAAATTGATTTTGATTATTAAATTCAAAATTGGGAATATTAACATAAATTAAGCTCGCTTTGCTCGCAACATTAGGCTGAAGGATAAAGATTTTAACTAATTATTATTTTTCTTCAGCCTTCAGTCTTCAGCCTGATATGTTTTCAATTTCCTATACCTTAAATTAGATCACCTTTGGCAGTAACTTAAATCCAAAATTACAAGCACCAAATTACAAAATGAAGAAGGGGCTGTCCAAAAAGGTGTCATTCCGCATTTGATGCGGAATCCAGACTTTTAAATATCGGCTTAAATACTGGATTCCCGCTTTCGCGGGAATGACAAAAAAATAATTTTTGTACCTTTTTGGACAGCCCCTATTCTTGGCACTTCCAGATAAAAAAGTCAGAGGGTAAAAGAGGCAAAGATGTAGAGTTAAGGAGAAAGGATTTTTAATTTTTACCAATTTTCCGGAATAAATAATGTTGTATCAAATATTTTTTTAACATTCAAAATAACTTTTTTTGTAATTTTATCTTCGGGAGAAGTTTCTTCATCAATTCTTTTTAATATGGGAATTACTGATTTACTTTTCGATACTCCTAATGCCCATATAGCATAAATTCTGGTTTTTAAATCCTTATTTTTAGTAATTTTTTCAAGTTCCGGGATACAGTCCTGTCCAATATTTCCTAATGCCCATGATGCATACATTCTAATATCTTCATCTGCAGTTGTATCAGATAATATTTTAATAAGATCAGGGATAGCCCTTTTTTCTTTTAATTTTCCTAAAGCTAAAATGGCATCTCTTTTAAGATTAAAATCATTATTAGAAGATGATATCTGTGAAAGCCACAAAATAACTCTTTTTTCCTTTTCTTCCGCAATATCTTTTGTCTGATGAGGTATAATGTATGTTTCATCAAGCATTGAATAATCTATTTCAGGGGCAGCTATTTTTGTAGTATCTTTTTTTTCTTCAAGTTCTTCTCCAGAAAGAATGTAAATTTCTTCCAGAGATAATTCTTCTTCATCATCCTGACTGAAAATAATATTAGAGTTGGTAATTATAAACAAAAAAATAAATATTAGAAATAGAATATTTAATAATTTTTTCATAAAAATATCCTTTTTAAACCCTTCTGTAGTATACTATGAATATACATAAGCGTTCAGCCATCAGCTTTCAGCTATCAGTTTAAAAATGCTAAAGTATAAATTTTTTTTACTCTAGCTGAATGCTGACTGCTGATAGCTAAATGCTTAAAAATATACTATACAGATTAAAACTAAAATTTTTATTTGTCAAGTTCAAAAAATTGATATAGTATTACTCTTAAAATGGTGGATATAAAAATGAAAATAATTTCGGTTGCAGGAGCAGAAAGTTCTATTGGTAAAACTTATGCAATTTGTCGCTTATTACCTTATTTATCAGGTTGGGCTGCACTTAAAATAACCAGATGTTCGCAGGGGAAATGTCCCAGAGATTCAGATTGTAATGTATGCGGTTCTATAGATACTGATATTAAAATAGAAGAAGATATAAAAATAATTTCTCAGACAGGGACTGATACCTGTAGAATTATGCAAGCTAAAGCTGCAAAAGTCTTATGGTTAAAAGTGCAGCCTGAAGTTTTAAAAAAAGGGATAGATTCAAGTCTTGATTTATTATCTCCATTTCCGGGTGTAATAATCGAAGGAAATAGTTTTTTGAAAGTGCATGATGCGGATTTAGCTTTAATGATAATAGATGGTTCTAAAAAAATGAAACCAAGTGCAATTTGTATATTAGATAAAATTGACCTCTTTCTAAAAAGAAAAGATAATGATTTTATTTTAGTAAATCCAAAAAATTTTGAAAAAACAATTAATTGTAATTGGATAGAAGAAACAATTAGAAGACTAAACAATGTTTAAAGATAAAATATTAAAAATAATTAATAAAAATAAGTTAGTGAAAAAGAGCGGTAAGGTATTAATTGCTGTATCGGGCGGACCTGATTCTATTGCTCTGTTATATATATTTCATGAATTGCGTAATGAGCTTGAACTGTCTTTGCATGCAGCTCATTTTAATCATTGTTTCCGTGGTAAAGAATCAGATGATGATATGATTTTCGTTAAAAAATTATGTAAGAAGTTATCTATTCCATGTACAATAGGAACAAAAGATATTCCAAAAATATTAGCTCAGAATAAATCCATATCTTCACAGGAACTTTCAAGAAATTTGAGATATGAATTTTTTAAAGAAACATGCCTTAAACAAAAGTGTAATATTCTATCAACGGGACATAATCTTAATGATCAAACTGAAACAATTTTTTTACATTTATTAAGAGGCTGCGGCACAGCAGGGCTTATTGGGATGCAGATCTTAACAAAAATCAATAATGGATTAATTTTAATAAGACCTTTTTTGAATATTACTCGTAATGAAATAGAAACTTTTTTAAAAGAAAATAACTACAAATACAGGGAAGATAGCTCCAACTTTTCTGATCATTACCTTCGTAATCATTTACGTTTGCATCTTCTGCCAAAAATAAGAAAAAAATATAATACAAATATAGATAATTCATTATTAAGACTTAGTAAAATCTTAAACATTGAAAACGATTATCTAAGTGAAATAGTTAAAAATGAATTTGATAAAATTGTAAAAAAACAGAATGAAAGATTTAGCATTGATATTAGTTTATTAAAAAAACTTCATCCTTGTATTAGAAAAAGAATTATTCGTGAGGTTTTAATGCAATTAAAAGGTAATATAAATGCAATTACTTATGAACATACAGATTCTATTGAAAATTTAGTTTATCAATCTTTAAATAAAAAGATAGATTTGCCGGATAATTATATTGCAAGAAGGGAATACAATAAATTATTTTTTGAAAAAAAAGAAGAAAAATTTGAACATTATGAATACATAATTCCTGTTCCTTCTAATATATATATCCCTGTTTTAGAAAAAAAAATCAAAATATCTATCAGTAAAAATAAACACAATTTTAAAAAAATAAAAGTTGAAATTGGAAAAGATTCGGCTTTTTTTTCTTTTTCAGAAATACCGGAAAATTTCATTCTGCGTAACCGGTTAGCTGGAGATCGCTTTATCCCAGATGGAATGAAAGGGACGAAGAAACTGAAAAAATTTTTTATTGATTTAAAAATACCCATTAGTGAAAGAGATAAAATTCCGCTTCTTTTGTTCAAAAATGAAATAATATGGATTGCTGGATATCGTCAAAACAAAAAATACAAATTAAGCCTGATAAATCAGGCAACTACAAAAATTTCAATGTAGTTGCTCGATTTATCGAGCGTTTCAAAATCCTGTACCTTAAATTATAAATTAAGCTTCTTCCTGTTTATTTCAATATGATTTAAGATAATATCTGCAGCTTTCACCGGATCCTTTTCGGTATTTAATATGCCCCCTGTTAAATTTTTGCAATCTTCCGTTAAAAGCTTTATCAAATTAGGTGCGCCTGTTATAGTTGGTATTGGATTTACATATGTTAAGGTACCAAAAGCTAAAGCAAAAACTGCATCAATTGTAGCTTTTTGTTCCATGTATTCAGGTGCAGCAACAGCAACAGGTAAATCCGAAATAGCGACTCCGCCTAATTCTTCAGCAATAAAAAATAATAAATCAGCAATGCGTCCAGTATCTGTGCATGTTCCATAGCTTAATACCGGAGGTAAATTTAATTCTTTGCAAAATTTTTTGAGTTTTGGTCCTGCAAGATCAGAAGCTTCAGTATTGCAAAGACCTGCCAATTGCATAGCACCATTACCACAACCCATAGAAAGTATCAGTATATTGCGTTTAATTAATTCTTTAGCAATACGAATAGTATGGACATCCTGTCCTGAATCACGAAGTGTTGTACAGGAAACAAGTCCGACAATTCCGGTTATACTGCCTTCTTTGATAGCATTAATTAAAGGTATTAGTGATCCTCCTAAAATTTCTTTAATACTTTCAGTAGAAAATCCAACTAAAGCTTCGCTTATTGGCAAATCCGTAACAGGTGTATTACTTAATCTGCGCTCTTTAAAATTATCAATTGCTATTGTAAGAAGCTGTTTTGCCTGTGCTTCAGCCTTTTCCGGTTCATAATTGATTCTATCAGTAATTCCTTCAAAGTAAACAAGATCGCTTATTGGAATAAGTTTAAATTTATATTTTTTTGCGTATAATGGATCTATTGGCATGGAACAGTTCATATCACAGGCAAATAAATCAATACAACCAGTTGCAAAAATTGCTTCCTGCATAATCCAGTTTCCTGTAAATCCATAAAAAACATTATCCATTTCCCATCTTTGAATTACTTCCTGTCCTGTTTCAATATTTGCAATAATACGCAAACCTTTTGCTCCAACAGATTTTGCTTTATCCTGCCATATCTCATTTCTTGCTAATTTTATCATGGCAAAAGTAAGAAAAGGCTCATGCCCATTAGGCAACACATTTACATAATCGGGATCCAGAACTCCTAAATCTACACGCATTTTATGAGGTCTTGGAATTCCAAATAATATATCCTGACAAAATTCATTTACTATCTGGCTTTGATATGCCATTGCTACACCAAGGCGCATAGCCTTTAAAGCTAAAGAAGCATAATAACCATCAACATTTGTCAGGCATGAACTTGTAGAACGCATTATTTCACCATGAATTCCACCGGGAAAAATATCCAGTTTTGTCCAGATATTTTTTCGTTCAAGAGGTGCTAAAGCCCTTACTATTTGACTCGGGTCATCAAATTTTCGGTTAAAATCATTTTCAACAAAATCGCATAAAAGCAAAGCTGTTGCATTTTTCCCCCCGGATGTATTTATTCCCAATCTTTCAGCAAATGTTTTTAATTTGTCATGTTCTTTAATTTCATATGGTGTTTTGCTAAGAGCTGTTGCACGAAGTGTTTTGATGGTTTGTTCAGTATGATAATGATATGTTGATGTACCCAGAACATTTCTAATAAGCATCATACGCATAGCCATACCATCGGCAGTTATTCCGCATACACCTCTTTTGTCCTTTGAAGCATCGCTGCGGCACGGTCCGTTAGAGCATAAATCACATCTTACCCCTGCCTGACAAAAAGGACACCTTTTATCAGGATCATCTGGAGTAAGTCCCTGCGCCTGAAAACGATCCCAGATATTATTCATATTATCTTTTTTTATTTTCTCATACATTTTTATTACTGAACTATGATATGAAATTCTATTACTATCCATATAACCTCCTTAAGTATCTTTACGTAAAATATTCCAATCAGATTTCGTATATTTATTTATATAAAGATTGGTTTCCAATTTTATTTCTTTTTCAGAAATTTTATCTGTTACAAATTCTTCAGTCCAGTTTTTTTTAAAACCTTCTAATAAACAATTTCTAACCTGGTTAGATTCAATAGATTTATTTAAAAAACTTTTTATTCCAGCAATATTTTCATTAAAATCAGTAATTAATTCCTGTTTATTTTTTTTTGAAAAATTAAAATATTTAACATTTTTTTCTGAATCAAAATCAAGAAGTATGGAACCCTGATGTAAAATAATTCCGTTTTTTTTAGATTGAGCGGTGCCTACTAATTTTCTATTATCTACAGATATTTCATACCATGAAGTTGAATTAAAACAAACAGGATTTTTTTCTTTTATTTTATTTGATGGACGTGAAACAATTTGTGCTTTAATACCAAGCATCTGCAGCCCGTATAATATACATTTACTAATTGAATAAAAAGTTTCTTTTATATTTTTAGAGATAAACGGATTATTTTCAGATGCGATTATACTGTATGTAATCTCTTTATCATGAAAAACTGCTCTGCCGCCGGTCAGACGCCTGACAACAGAGATATTATCGTTAATACAAGTGTCTAATGCAATCTCTTTCTCCGCAGATTGAAAATATCCTAATGATATTGAAGGTGTATTCCATTCATAAAAACGAATAGTATCAGGAACACATCCATCAATCCTTGCTCTTAAAATAGCTTCATCTCTTGCCATATTAAGATAAGCATTACAGGGATTATCCAATATTATTCGCCACAAAATAAATCTCCTTAGAGCTTGCCCTTACTCTATATATACTGGTAATACCTCACCTTTTAAAGCGAGCATTAATCATTATAATATAAAAATCCTATAAGATGAGAAGATACATTGCGGTTCTACCGCAAGATACTTTTTAATATAACATTAATTTACTAATTATACAATATATTATGGAAATTTTTCCCAACCTGGCAGATGGATGTTCATCATGGCTTTGAAAAGTTTCCCATGATTTGGAATATTTAAATGAAGAAGTTCATGAATAATTACATATTCCTGAAAATTTTTAGATTTTTTTAAAAGATCAATATTGAAACTCACCCAACCAGTTGTTGAACATGAAGCCCACTTATGTTTCATTTTTTGAATTCTTATCTGTTTTGGTTTTACTTTTATTTTATCTGCCAGATGATTTATTTCTTTTCTCAATTCTTCTTTTGTTCTTATTGGTTTTTTATTCACGATTTATCCTTAAAAGTTTTTCAACTAAAATCACCATTTCATCTTCATTAATAACTGTCAATAATATTTTATATAGTTCTGCTTTCAATTGACGCATTTCTTCAGCATTATGATTATAATCAGGGAATCTCATAAAAACTGAATTGATTGCTTGTGCCTGGTTTTCAGGATTCTTAATATTTTCCTGCTTCAATGTCCAAAATATTGTAAACGTATTTTTATCAAACTTTGATTCCCTTTGTTTTCTTCTTGCTTCGTTTATTTCATCCACAAGATTTTCCACATCTTTTAATGCTTCTTGTGTTGTTATCTGCCTGTCATCATATGCTTCGCTTATTGTTTCAGCCCGTTCGCCAATTGATTTTAAATAAGGCTCAATCACGCCATCTTCTAAAACAGTTTTACTTATACTATTAATCAAGTTAATTATTTTTGTATTATCAGTGGTATTTTTATTTTTTAAAATTTTCAAAGTATTTTCATCTATTTTTACAGTATTTAAAATTTCTTTTATACCATAGGTATCTGTCTTCTCCTTTATTAATGCTTCAGTCTTTTTTGCTACATCTCCATACAAAATTGTTCTTTTTTTGTATGCATTTTTTATAATTTTATATAGTATTCCAAGATTTCTTACATCTTCAATAAAATCCCTTAATTCCGTTGACGGGGATAAAATTTCATATAGAATTTCTATCTCTTTATAAAAAAGGTCTGTTTACTCTTGCAATTGTTTGAAGTAAAACATGATCCCTCATAGGTTTATCAAGATACATACAATAAAGTATAGGAGCGTCGAAACCGGTAAGGAGTTTATCTGTAACAATAAATATCTTTGGCAATGTCCCAGGTTTAATAAATAATTTTCTATGCTTTTTTTCTTCTTCTTTAGTTATTTGGTATTTATAAACTAAAGGATATTTTTCGCTATCATGCTGAGCGGATGTATAAACAGCTTCAGAATATTCCGGAGGCAATAATTTGTCTAAAGCTTCCTTATACAAAGCGCAGGCTTCACGGTCAACACCAACCAAAAATGCTTTATACCCAAGAGGTTCAACATTTTCTTTAAAATGTTTTGCAGCAAATTGCGCAACCTGTTCAATTCTTTTGTTTGATTTTAAAAATGTTTTTAACTTGACCGCTTTATCAAGAATTTTATTAAGCTCATCAATATCGCTAACTCCTTCTGTCTCTGCAAGATAAAAAAATTCCTCTTCAAGGATATCTTTCTCCACTCTTATTTCATTAGGCGCAAGCGTATATTTCAATGGGACAGTCGTTCCATCTTCGATAGATTCGGCAATAGAATATTTATCAAGATACCCTTTATCATCTTCCTTGCCGAATATTTTAAATGTGCCTTTGCCATAAGTTGTTTTATCTATCGGGGTTCCAGTAAAACCGATAAGGGTTGCATTGGGTAGCGCGCCAACAAGATAATTTCCGAAGTCGCCGCCGACAGACCTGTGAGCCTCATCCATCAAGACATAAATATTATCCCTTGTATTGATGTTTTTTGAAATACCATCAAACTTATGAATCATCGAGATTATTAAACCGCGGAAATCCGTCTT
>CAYWFU010000068.1:0-17196 GCA_964457585.1 uncultured bacterium
ATCTGAAGCACATATGAGCATTCTAAATTCGCAAACCTGATTAGTTTGAGTATAACGCCTCATAAATGAGGCAACTACATGTTCCAAAATCAGTGTGTTGCTCGATTTATCGAGCTTAATTTGACCAATTTTAGCTTATTATTTGCATTTATACAAGATAAATGTTAAAATCCAATTCAATTATTATAGTAAGTGTTAAGCCATCTGCTTGCGGTATTTAGTTTCGTTTTTATGAATTAAAAGCTTTATAAACTGATAGCTGACACCTGATAGCTGAAACCTATAAATATAAAATTGGAGCGTCTATTAATGCTAGCATTAAATAAAATTTATGGATTGGATTTTGGAAGTAATTCAGTAAAAATAATGCAATTAACAAAAGATTGTAAAATAGATAAATTTTGGATTAAAGAATATGCAAGGCAACCAGATGGAAATGTTTCCAATGAAGCGATTATTTCAGCGTTAAACGACATTGTTAATAGTAATTCTTTAAATAATAAAAAATTTGTTTTAAGTATTCCACGGCATAATTGCATAATACGCAAACTGAAATTCCCATTTAATGATTTAAAAAAAATTGATAAAACTATTAATTTTGAAATTGAGCCGCATATCCCTTATCCTATTTCAGATGTTAATCTCGATTATTTTTTATCATATTCTACTGAGACAGAATGCGAAGTTACTGTAATTGCGGTTAACAAGAGTATTATTAATAATTACATTAAAATTGCCGATGCCTGTAAAATAAAAATTTCTGCTGTTACTTCAGCAGATATTGCAGATTTTAATTTTATTTCTACACAATTACAAAATAAAGAAGGTGTTATTGTATTTATAAATTTTGGAGCTAAAAATACATCACTTATTATTTTAAAAAATGGGCAATTGGATTTTTCGAGAAGCATTCCAAAAAGCGGAGATTTTCTTTCAGAACTTATTGCTACGCATAATAATATATCTTTTGCAGATGCAGAAAAAAGAAAAATAACTGTTAAAGATAATTCTGATGATATAAATATAATTCAAAATGGTTTAAACGATATCATTAATGAAATACATTATACTATAAATTCATATCTGGCTGATTCACATATTGCAAAAATCGATAAAATGTATATATGCGGTGGAACTGCAAATATTAAAAACATTGATAATAAATTATCAAAATATCTTGAATTAAATACAGAAATTATAAATATTGATGCGACAGTAGATTCTACATTATGTATGTTTAATACTGCATATGGATGCGCAGTCCAGCAAATACAATTAAAAGATAAAATCGTTAAAATAAATTTATTAACCAGAGAAGAATATGTACTTTTTCAAGATAAAAAACAAATTTATATTTCAGCAGTATTATTAATTTTTATTCTATCAATTTTAAGTTTGAACTTTTATTTGAAGTTTGATATGCAAAATAAAAAGGTAGAATATATTGATAATGAAATTAATAAAATTTTCAAGGAAACCTTCCCTGAAAGTAAAATAGTCATTAATTCAAAACAGCAATTAATGAGCAGTATAAATGAAGAAAAAAAGAAATTTGAAATAAATTCAGGATTGTCTATGGATAAACTATCCACACTCAAAATTTTCAGGGAACTTAATGTGGTTATTGAAAAAAATATAAACATTGAATTAACTGATTTGAATATTTCTGAGAAGACAGTAATTTTAAGCGGAATAACTAAATCATTTCGTGAAGTAGATTTAATCAAAGATAGATTAAAAAAATCCAGAGTTTTTAACAATACAAAAGTTGATAGTCTAAAAACAAGAAATGATAATAAAATTGAATTCAGATTAATAATACAATTATAAAGAGATGGTATGAAAGATTGAGGTTGAGGAAAGATTTAAATCATTATATTGATTTTTGGTTTTATCTTTTTCTTAACCTAGCCCTTAGCCTTAACCTGATTTATCATAGGAGATTTTTACGAAATTTTCATATAGGGCGTTTTTGTTTGACCGTATATACACACTCGGTTTTTACCGGAATTTTTAGCCATATAAAGTGCATGATCAGCATTATTTATAAGATCAGCGTCTGTTTTGGCATCAGTTGGAAAAGTTGAGATTCCTGCACTTATTGTAAGTGAAACATTTTTCTTAAGTTGAATTTTTTTGTTAATATCTTCAATAAAATTATAATCATTTAACAGGTTACGTATTCTATCAGCAAAATCCAATGCTTTTATACAATCTGTTTCAGGTAAAATTATAGTAAATTCTTCTCCGCCATAACGAGCTACTATATCTATTTTACGCGCAAAATTCATTATTATTTTTGCAAGTTGGATTAATGCTAAATCTCCTGCCGGATGTCCATAAGTATCATTATATAATTTGAAATTATCAACATCAATCATTATCAATGAAAGGTCACGGCTATATCTTTCAGCTCTATGAGTTTCAAGAGCAAGTTGTTCCCGAAAAAATTTATGATTATAGATATTTGTTAACCCATCAGTAATTGCTAAATGCCGGGTTTCCTCATATAAACGTGCATTTTCTATTGCCACACTAATCTGACTTGCAAAAGTTGATAAAAGCCTGATTTCATCATCTGAAAATTTATGCACTTCAAAACTGTAAATAGTAATTACTCCTATTGATTTATTTTTTGCAATCAATGGCACACATAATAATGAAGTAATTCCTTCACGTACAGCATAATCAGGAGCATGAATTCGGCTATCCTGAGAAACATCTTCAATTGCTATTGGCTGCTTATCCAATACAACCCTTCCAGCGATGCTCTCCCCTATTCTGATATCCCCTTTTCTTAAATATTCATCACTTAAACCATAACTGCCTCTTAATACCAAAAATTTTGATTCGGGGTCTAAAATACGCACTGAACACAACGGGGATTTCATAATTTTACTTGTTGTGGATACTGCAAGATCAATTACTGAATCCAGATTTAAATTTGAATTTATAACCTTACCTAAATTATATATAGCTAAAAGCTCATCCATATGCATTCGAATTTCAGTAAGCTGATATTTTTGCTGTTTGCTTAAAACCTGTAAGACCTTATTTTGACTATCTGCTTCCTGTTGTTTTTTAGTAATTTGTTTTACAATTGTCTCAATATTATCTTCTAATTCAGCAAGTTCATCTTTATCATTTATTTCAAGAATATTTTTTTCACTCCAGATTTCCGAAGTTTCTCTGATACGCATTAGAAGTTTGTATAAATAACTATGTAGAAATCTTTTGAAAAGTGTAAAACTAATAAAAGCCATAACCAATGTTATGGCAATGAAAAATGAAAAAATATAAGGTAATGTTAATTTACTATGATATTGATAATGAAGAAATGCCAATAATGAAAATATACCTGCTGATAATAATGCTAAAATAAATACAGAAATAAATATTCTATTCAAAGAAGTTAGTCTTACAGTTTTGTTATTTGACATTTTTTATCTCACTATATTATCATTAAATATAATTACATGCTAATTGTTTTTTGTCAATTATCTGGAAGTGCCAATTTATCACTGCAGTAATCTGCAGTGATAAATTGGCACAAATATAAATAATAAAATATTCCTATCAGAGACAGAAGATACCCTGTGGTTCTCACAGGGTTCTTCATTTAAGCAAAATTCATTAATGAAAAACTTTAGTCCCAGAACTGCCAATCAAATCCGAAAAAAAACCGCCGTTCTGGCATAGTATAACCTTTTAATGTTTCATAATGAGTATTTTGAATATTATTAATGCAGAAATAAAAACTTACATCAATAATTTGCAGAATAATTTTAGTATTTAATAATGTATATGGTGATAGTTCCGTATTATTATCTATATTACTATATTGCGTCCCAACTTTTTCTCCGCCAAATTTTATTTTCAGGTTCAAATCATCTTTGCGAAAATTCTTATCAAAAGTTAAATAATAAGTAAGTTTTTCATCTGGTTGATAAGGTAGATATCTATCCGAATTTTTTTCATGAGCGTCAATATAAGCATAACCTATTTCTCCAGTTGAATATTTTAAAAATTTACCATCTAAATATATTTCAACATTTTTTGAAAAAGCTTCATTAAGATTTGTAGTACTTATATTATTTTTGTTATTTTCTGTTTGTTTCATTAAATAACTTGAAAAATTTGTTTGAAATAATTTTAATTTAATTGATATAGGAATATCTTCAGAATTTAAATTAAAATCCATACCATAAATATCTGCTTTTTCAGGAATTAAAGTTGAACCGGATGGGTTCTGAATAAAGTTATCACCATAGATATCATTAAAATCCGGATATGAATAGTTCCTTGATAGATATATATCGGTATCAATATTGTTTGTAAATATATAATTAAAATTTAAATTAGGCATACTATTATTAGAATATTTCTCTGGAGCTATAAATCTATATCCCAAAGCAAAATTTATTTTTTTTTCAGTAAAAAACTGTGTTTGTAAAAAATAAGATCGGTTTGTATTTATAATTCTTGATTCTACATTATTTAATGATTCTCTGATTCCTAAAAATGAATATTCATCCATTTCGCTACCTAAAAAAGTTTTAAAATTTTTATTCCACATTTTATCATAAGTTAATTTTAAATTTTGCCTGAAATAATTATTATAAGTGAGCACATTATCAAATTTATTAAAAAAATATTGTTTTGTTAAAGAAAAACTAAAAATACTATTATCTCTTGTTGATTTATTAAATTCTATTCTTTGATAATTTTCATCATTTTTACTTTTGTTGCTAAATAAGATAATAGTACTATCTAATTTCTCATTATAAGCGGATTCATCGCTATACACATGCAGATCTAATTTTATTTTAAATGATGAATCGAATTTATATAAAACATTTGCCATGATATTCTGTCCTAAATAATTATTATTTGGAGTTTTTGGTCTTATCCCGCGTAATATTATCCCAAAAAAATAATCAATATTATATGAACTGTTTCCATAATTAAAATTATATGTTCTTAAATTGTAATCTCCCCAATTTGCTTCTAATCGGGAAAAAGGTTCATCTCCACTATGTTTTTTTAAAGATATTTTTATTATTCCTCCAGAGCAGTTAATGCCGTATAAAACAGGATCAGGATTTGAAATTATTTCTATTTTTTCTATAAATTCTAGAGGAATATGATTTAAATCTTCCTGGTTATACCATGTGGAGCTGATAGCCTGTTCATTTAGAAGTATTAATACATTATTTGAATTTGCGCCTCTCATATTTATCTGTCTTTTTTGTCCCATTTCACCTTTAGCTATTAAATTTATTCCAGCATATTCTTTCAGAAAATCACCCAGATTATTAGCTGAAGATAACTGTATAGAGGAAGATGTCCAGATTTTTGTTGATTTATCACTATCGGGAAAAGCTCTTAATATTTGAGGTAATGTAAATATTGAAAATATGATTGCAATCCAATAATTAAATTTAGGATTTTTTATTTTTTTCATTCAATATTTCTCGGTTCTATAAGTAATTTCATACCTGAAATAATTTCTTCTATTCTATGCTTTGACAACTGCCCTATTTTTTCTTTTAAATCAGTCTTATTAACCGTTACTATTTGAGAAATATTGACGACACTTGTTTTGGATAAATTCGCTTCGCCTTTTTTTAATAAAACATTACCCGGGGAGACGGCTCTGCTTAAGTTTGAGGTTAAAGCGCACAAGACAACCGTATTAATCCTGCTTAAGTTAAAAACATTGTTCTGAACAACTACATGAGGATGCATATAAGCGGGTTCAGAGCCTCTTGGCTCATCTAACTGCACCCAAAATATATCACCCTGTTTTATTACCATGAGCCTTTTACTAATCCTGAATGTTTAGATTTTACTTTAGAAATCAAAAGTTTTTCATTCTCATCAAGTAGTTCAGGATAGCCCTTGTTAATTTCTTTAATTAATTCTATATTTTCATTCTTCTCTATCAAATATTCCACTGCCTGAGAAAATATCCGGCTTTTAGGGATACTTAACTTACTTGATAGCTCTATAACTTTATTATATAGATTTTTATCAATTGAAATGGCTGTTTTTATTGTTGACATCTTTTCCTCATGTTATACCAGTAGTATAACTTATTTATATACCATTGTCAAGTTCTTTTTAAAAGGGTTCTGATATTTTATCCCCCTACCCTTTTACCATATTTAAATGCAATTCTATTTTTTCTTTTATTTTTTTTAGATCTTCCAATTTATCTTTTTCTTTTTCAATTACTTCTTTTGGTGCTTTAAGGATAAAATTCTGGTTATTTAATTTATTTAATACAAAATCTATTTCTTTTTCAATTTTTTCTTTTTCTTTCAAAAGCCTTTTTTGTTCGGTTTCTATATCAATACTGGTTTTTTCTGGTTTAATATAAATAATAAAATCCGATAAAGTAATAGATGACATATCCTGAGTTATAGCTAAATTATCTACTATTTTTGCTTCAGAAGATTGTGTTAAATTTATAATGTATTTTATGTTTTGTTTTAAAACCAGCTCTTTAGATAATGTATTGTCTTTATTATTCATCACTATCCATGTTTGAATTTTTGCTCCCGGAGCAACTTTCATTTCACTGCGTATATTTCTTATTGAAGTAATGACTTCAATAATAATTTCCATTTCTTTCAAGGAGTTAATATCTATATCTTTATGTTTTACTTTAGGCCATGAGTTTATCATAATACTCGGTTTATTTTTATTGCCGGGTAATAATTTCCATATCTCTTCAGTAATAAAAGGCATAAACGGGTGAAGAAGATTTAAACTTATTTCTAAAATATGGAGAAGAACATATTTTGCAGTTTGTTTTTCTTCATTAGTACATGATTGACTATACAGTCTTTCTTTAGCCATCTCAATATACCAATCACAAAATTCGTGCCATAGAAAATGATATATAGTATCAGCAGCATCATTAAATTTAAAATCATTAAGAGCTTTAGTTGCTTTTTTGATTGTCTGATTAGCCCTGGTAATTATCCATTTATCTGGTAATATCAGTTTTAGATTTTTTAGCTTTATTGATTTATAATCATTTAAATTCATCAAAACAAAACGCGATGCATTCCAGATTTTATTTGCAAAATTTCTATAACCAACTATTCTTTCTTCGCTCAAACAGATATCTCTTCCTTGAGCGGCAAAAGCAGCTAATGTAAAACGGAAAGCATCTGTCCCGTATTGATCCATCATTATTAACGGATCTATTACATTCCCTTTTGATTTACTCATTTTTTTGCCTTCAGCATCTCTTACAAGGGCATGAATATATACCTTTTTGAAGGGAACATCCTGTCTGAATTTCAATCCCATCATAATCATTCTGGCTACCCAAAAAAATAAAATATCAAAACCTGTGATTAAAACTGCTGTTGGATAAAACATTTTAAGTTCTTCTGTTTCTTCGGGCCATCCTAAAGTTGAAAATGGCCATAAACCTGAACTAAACCATGTATCGAGTACATCCTGATCCTGCACTAAATTATTGCTTCCGCAAAACTTACATTTTTCAGGATCAATGCGTTCAACATTTAATTTCCCGCAGTTCTGACAATACCATACTGGAATACGATGTCCCCACCATAATTGACGGGAAATACACCAATCCTTTATATTGTTCATCCATTCAAAATATGTCTTTTTCCAGCTTGACGGAATAATCCTTACTTCATTAGTTTTCACAACTTTTATTGCAGGAATAGCTAATTCTTTAATTTTTACAAACCATTGACGTGATAAATAAGGCTCAACAGGGGTTTTGCATCTATAACAATGGCCCAATGCTAAATTATATGGTTCCACTTTTTCTAAATAACCATCTTTTTCTAAATCCCGAACTAATTCCTTGCGGCATTTATATCTATCCTGTCCTTCATATTTACCGGCGCTTTTATTCATTGTTGCATCTGGATTCATCACAATAAGTTTTTCTAAATTATGCCGCTCTGCAACTTCAAAATCATTCGGATCATGAGCAGGTGTTATTTTTACTATACCGGTTCCAAATGCAGGATCAACATATTTATCTGCTACTACAGATATTTCACGGTTAGCGATTGGCAGAATAACTTTTTTCCCTATTATTGCTTTGTAACGGTTATCTGAAGGATTAACTGCAACAGCAGTATCTCCTAACATTGTTTCTGGACGTGTTGTGGCAACAATTACAAATTCTGAAGAATCTTTAATTGGATATTTAATGTACCATAGCTTACCGTCTTTTTCCTCATATTCCACTTCAATATCAGATAGAGCAGTCTTGCATCTCGGACACCAGTTAATTATGTAATTTCCCTGATAAATTAATTCTTCTTCATATAAACATACAAAAACTTCACGCACAGCACGGCTTAATCCTTCATCAAGTGTAAATCTTTCTCTTTCCCAATCACATGAGCATCCAAGTCTTTTTAACTGATTAATTATTGTGCTGCCGGATTTTTCTTTCCATTCCCATACACGTCTTACAAATTCTTCTCTGCCTAATTGTTCTTTTTTTAAACCTTCTTCCTTAAGCATTCTTTCAACCACATTTTGAGTGGCAATACCGGCATGATCAGTTCCAGGCATCCAGAGCACGTTATACCCCTGCATTCTTCTATAACGGATTAAAATATCCTGTAAAGTATTATTTAAAGCATGCCCCATATGTAATGACCCTGTAACATTTGGAGGAGGTATTACAATTGAATATGTTTTCTTTTTCTTTTCTATATCTGCATGAAAAAGATTATTTTCCATCCAGTAGGAATACCATTTTTTTTCAACTTCATGCGGTTCATAAGTTTTATTCAATTCATCAGGCATAAATAGTAATCTCCTTTATAAATTTAACAGAATTCTGCTATTATATTCATATAAAAATACATAGGTCAAGATTTTTTTAATTAAATGGATTAATGATAATGATAATTTGGTTCAATATTCATCTGCAAACAATAAAATTCCGTTTAAAAATTTTTTGACTTATCATGTTTTTTGTGATTATATAATATCATTCCGTTTTTGATTTTATATCTGAATTAATTTTGAAAGGGAGGGAAATACAAAATGAAAGAATCGAATTGTTATATCTGGTGTATTTTTTGGTTTGTAATTTGTTTGATAGTATGTTTTATTTTTTCATCATGCGCAGGATTAAAAAAAATGAATGAAATGAAAAAGGCAAAGTATGAAATAGGGGAACATAAGGGAGCAAAATATTGCGCTGAGTGTCATGAGAAAATTTATAATCAGTGGCTTAAATTTTCAAGACATGCTATAGCTGTTAAAGGGAATACATTTAATGAAGGGAAGAAAAAAATAAAAAATGATTTTATATCCAATTTGATGATGGGTGAAAAGTTTTGTTATACATGCCATGGAAATAAAAGCATGGATGAGGGGGTTAACTGCGAAACCTGCCATGGGACAGTCTGTTCCTGTAAGCTGTGGGACAAGAATACTTGCAATGGAAATAAGTATATTGGATAAAAACAGCAGTGAACAGTTCAAAATAGTTAAAAAGTTTGAAAAAGAAAATGAACTCGACAGCCATTTAATGCCTTATAAAGTAATTAAAAATACCCAGCTTCAAAGCAGTGAGGCAAGGAAATTAAGTTTTACTCTGCCTGATTCAATAAGAGGCAAGTTATATAAGTTAAATATTGTTTTAAAATTTTATGAAGTACCTGATGAATTTCTAGGAGATCTGAAAAAAGCAACATGGATAAGCAGTCCTTTTTTAACACAGGAAATAGAATTAAATTAAAAATGGGAGGAAATATGGATAAGAAAATAATGGAGAATTTGTTTCAAATGGATTGATGGTAAAGCAAAAGATGTTGAAATTATAGATTATCATAAATGAAAGGACAAATTATGAAAATACTTTCACCTGTTCATCCTGGGGAAGTTTTATTAGAAGATTTTATGAAACCTTTAGATTTGAGTCAATATCGTGTAGCAAAAGATATAGGAGTTTCTCCATTGCGCATCAATCAAATAGTACACGGGAAACGTTCTATCACTGTAGATACAGCTATGAGATTAGCCAGGTACCTTAATACAAGTGCTTCAGTATGGTTACGTTTACAAGCACGCTACGATCTTGAAATAGCAGAAATTAGAATAGCTAAACGTATTAGACAAGAAGTTAAAATTCTTGACCATCTTAAAATTGCATAATTAATATAAAGAATATAAACAAAAAAATTGAAAATAAAAATATTATCGTATTATTATCCATTTTAATAAAAGGAACCATAAATATGTTATTAATTTGATTTATTAATCCTATCATTCCTTCAATCCATCCCCATGCAAAAAAATGTTCCATATCTCAGGATTAACATGACATTTTGTATCATTTTCAATAATTCGCAAAGATCTTATAATGATTTTTTCTTGACAATAACATTATTCTTATATTAAAATTTAAAACTGACTCATTAGTCCGTTTTCAAATAAAAATATGAATAAATTAACCAGAGAAAAAAAAGAACAAAAAAATGAAGCTATTATAAATGCTGCCTTAAAAATATTTTCAAAAAAAGGATATCATAATACTTCTATAGAAGAAGTAGCTGTTGAAGCAGGGATTGGGAAAGGAACAATTTACAGATACTTTGACTGTAAAGAAAATCTTTTTTTCACAATTATAGAAAAAAAGGTAGATGAAATTAAAGAAATTATTATGGAATCTATTTCATCTCCTGATTTTATTATCAACAATTTAAAAAAAGCCACAAAAGCATATTTGGAATATTTTGAAAAAAATCAAAATTTTTATCAGATACTTATACATGAAAAAAGTGAATTTACAAAAAAGGCTTTTATTAAACACCGCATAAGACAGGTAGCATTATTTAAACCTTTAATTCAGGAAGGTATTGATAAAGGTGAGATTAAACCATTAAATGCAGAAAGCATGACATATTCTTTATTTGGATTAATAGATGTTTTAATCTGGAAATGGCTTTGCTGTAATGCAAAATCTTCATCCTGCAATACAGAATCTTATTCACTTTTAGATGAACTCCCTATTATTGTCGAAATTATATCATCGGGAATATTTATTAATAAGTAACTCAAGTTGACTGACTTTTTTAGTTTTAAGATTAAGAATTAGTAATGATTTATGCATTTAAATCAAAAATCAAATATTAAATATCAAAATTATAGTGTCCTGCGGACAAATTATTTAATAAAAAACTAGAAAATGTCACGAAGTGACACCTAAATTTTGATTTTTGATATTTAAATTTTAATTTTACACCCTAAAAAGTCAGTCAACTTGAGTAAGTAAGGAGTTATTAAAATGAATTGGAAGATAGCAAACATATTATTTATATTCATTATATTTTTTAATCAAATTTTATTTGCAGATGATTTATCTTCAAAAACTGAATTTGATATTCCAGCATGTATTGAATTAGCCTTAAAAAATAACAGGAAAATTGTAATTGAAAAAGAAAAAATAATAGAAGCGCAGCAAAAAATTGAAGAAGTGAAATCTAATTTTTATCCAAATGTAAGCGCTAGTTTTTTATATACAAGGCTTGAAAAAGCTCCAAGTATTGATTTTGGAGGACGTAAAACAAAAATTGGAGATGAAAATACATACAGTACTAAATTACAGATATTATATCCGCTTTATACTGCAGGTGCAACAAAGATAGGAACAGAACTAACAGAATTAGGGCTTGAAACTAATGAGCTTAATGCAAAAATAACCAATCTGGAAATTATTTATTCAATTCATTTATCTTTCTATAATGTTTTGAAAGCAAATAAATTTATTGAAATAGCAAATGAATCAATTAATCTTTTAAAAGCGCATGAAAAAAATGTTCAGGAGCTCTATTTATATGAAATAACGACAAAAAGTGATCTGCTTTCTATTCAATTAAAATTAAGAGAAGCAGAGCAGATTTTGCTTAAAACACAAAATGGGATGAAGCTGATTAAAACAACATTCAATCAACAAATAGGTATAGATATTGACAGTACATTAATTTTAAAAGATATTCAAAAATATGAAGATTTCACTTTGAAGATTGACGAATGTTTGGAAGTTGCAAAAAAAAATCGTAACGAAATAAAAATTTTGGAAAAAAACATTAAAATTAACGAAAAGAAAAAGGATTTAACAGCTACTGAAAACAAACCTAAAGTATCTGTTATTGGTGCATATAACATTGATGAGGGTGGATTATCATCAGATAAAAAATGGACAGTAAGTTTAAGCGCAGCAATACCAATATGGGATCATGATAAAACAAAACATAAAATTTCACAGGATCAATCAAAAATTGAACAAACACGATTACAGCTTCTGGAAATGATTGATGCTATTACTTTACAGGTTAAACAAGCTTATCTTAATGTTGAATCAATAAAAAAAGAATTGGAAACTTATCAATTTGCAATCGAACAGGCAAAAGAAAATTATAAAATAGCAGAAGATAAATATAAAGAAAACCTGGTAACTGATTTAGAAGTATTCGATGCCCATTCTATGCTTATTAGAACAAATATAAATTATTATAGTACGATTTATGATTATGAATTAGCTGTTATAACACTAAAAAAGGTTATGGGAACATTATAGTATTTTCAGGAGGATAAATATTATGCGTTATAAAAAAGTAATTTACTTACTATGTTTATTAATTTTTATTACTTCATGCGGAAAAAGCAATCAACCACCTGCAGAAATAAAAACTATTGAAAAACAGGATACCACTCCGCTTGTAAAAACTATTTTTGCAAAACGAGGTTCTATTGAAGAAAAATTGCATGTTACGGGAAGTTTAGAAGCCTGGGATGAAGTAAAAGTAAGCTCAAAAATACCAGGGAGAGTTTTGAAAGTTTTTTTTGATGAAGGAGATAATGTAAGAGAAAGTGATTTATTATTTCAACTTGAAGATACTGAAATAAATTTACAGCTAAAACAGGCTGAGACCGAAATTAAATCAACTGAAATTTTATTGGAGAAAGCTAAACTCGGGATAAAACTTCTGGATGATAAAATTGCTGTTTTTCTTAAACAGACTCAAGCTTCTGTTGAAGCATCAAAAGCTGTTTTTTCAAAAGTCAAAAGCGGTGCTCGTGAGCAGGAAAAAGAACAAGCCCGGCTTGGAGTTGAACAGGCTCAAATTACTCTGGATAATGCAAAGATAAGCTTAGAACGTTCAGAGAAATTATATAAAAGCAATGCTATCCCAAAACCTCAATATGAAGCCAGCAAACTGCAATATGATCTTGCTGTATCGCGATTAAAGGTTGCTAAAGAGATATCAAATCTCATTGAATCCGGATCACGCGATGAAGACAAGCTTGCGGCGGAAGCAGGTGTAAATGTTTCTCTTGCTTCGCAGGAAATGGTTGAAACAACAAAAAATGATAAAAAATTGCTTGAACAGGATATAAAAAATCTTGAAGTGCATTTAAGTCAGTCAAAAATAGCAATTGAACTTATAAATACCACACTTGAGAATACAAAAATATTTGCTCCAATGAGTGGTGTAATCATTAAAAAAACAGTAAATAATGGTGAAATGGCTACTCCAGGAATTCCTGTCTTTTTTATTTCAAAAGTAGATCCTTTAAAACTGAGAACCGAAATACCAGAAACAGAAATATCAAATATCAAATTAGGTTTTATGACTGAACTTTCTTTTGATGCATATCCGGATAAAATTTTTTCAGGAAAAATAAACTATATCAGCCCGGTTATAAACTCCAGTTCACGCACTTGTGGAATTGAAATAAAAATTTCTAATGCAAATAAAATTTTCAAACCCGGTATGTTTGCTAGAATTACAATTAATATAGGTAAAAAAGAAAATGCTCTCATTATTCCAAAAGATGTTTTAATTTTTAATGAAGAAAAATATTATGTTTTTTTAGTTCAAAATGAAATTGCCGTTAAAAAAGATATAAAACTTGGTTTAACACGTGATGAAGATGTTGAAGTTTTGGAAGGAATAGATGAAAATGATGAAATAATTTTGGTTGGGAAAGAGTATGTAAATGATGGAGCGAAAGTGAAAATTTTATGAAACTACCCGAATTTAGTGTTAGAAAACCTGTTACAACATTAATGATCTTTGTTGCAATTATAGTTTTAGGCGCAGTATCTTATTCACGTCTTGGACTTGATTTAATGCCTAAACTTGAAATCCCGGCTATTTCAGTTATTACAACATATCCGGGTGCTGGTTCAATTGATGTTGAAACAAATGTTACAACCAAAATTGAAGAAACTGTAAGCACCATATCTGGAATTGATAAAGTTGAATCTGTATCTTCTGAAGGACTTTCGATTGTCTCAGTTAAATTTGATTGGGGTCAGGATATGGATGCTGCAGCGAATGACATTCGCGATAAAATAGGACTTGTAAAATCTTATCTGCCTGAAGATGCTAATGAACCTATTATTTTTAAATTTGATCTATCTATGATGCCTGTTTTATTTATTGGAGCAAATGCCGGCCCCAGCTATCCAAATTTGCTGGAAATTCTGCAAAAAAAAATTGTTGATCCGATAAAAACCGTACCAGGTGTTGCTACAGCTTTTATGCGCGGCGGAATTCAAAAACAAATTAGAGTTGATTTGGATTTAAAAAAATTAGACTCCTATAATATAAGCACAGTACAAATTATAAACGCTTTAAAAAATGAAAACATTAATATGCCTGGAGGGCATTTGGAATCGAGCAGAACAGATTTTATTGTAAGAACTCCCGGTGAATTCGTAAATGTGGAACAGATAAAAAATGTTATTATAATCATAAAAAATAATGCTCCTATTCGTTTAAAAGATTTAGCAAATGTTTACGAAGGATTTAAAGAAAAAACTCGTGAAATGAAAGTTAATGGACGAGATGGTATAATGGTTCTGGTGCAAAAGCAATCTGGAGCAAATACTGTTGATGTCTGTTCAAAAGTTAAAGAAAAACTGGAAAAATTAAAAAAAGATTTGCCAGAAGATATTCAAATTAAAGTAATAACAGATTCATCCGATCAGATAAAAAAATCAATTAATAATTTAATTGACACACTCTATATTGGCGGTATACTGGTTATATTAGTTCTATATTTCTTCCTGCGAAATATTCGTTCAAGTTTGATTGTCTCGGCAGCTATTCCCACATCGCTTATTATTGCATTTATTTTTTTATTTCTCAATGATTACACTATAAATGTAATGTCAATGTCGAGTCTTGTAATCGCAATAGGAATGGTAGTCGATAATTTTATTGTTATACTGGAAAATATTTACTCATATAGAGAACGCGGTATCCGTCCAAAAGAAGCGGCAATGATAGGAGCATCAGAAGTTGGTATCTCTGTTATGGGTTCAACATTTACCACTGTTGTTGTTTTTCTTCCAATGATTTTCACTTCGGGTTTTACCGGAATAATTTTTAAACAACTGGCTTTTTGTATATCTATTACAATACTTGCATCTCTTTATGGAAGCTTAACACTTGTTCCGATGATTTGTTCAATATATTTAAAAAATCCTCTAGAAGAGAGAGAAAAATCTTCATGGATTTATATGAAATTTTATGATTTTACAAGTAAGGGGCTTAATGTGCTTGACAAAAAATATAGTGATTTAATCAAATGGAGTCTTCATCATAGAAAAACTATTGTTTTTGGAACCATATTTCTATTTATTTTAACTATTATTTTAATACCAAAAGTTGGTACAGAATTTATGCCATATCAGGATAATGGAGTAATGCAAATTAATGTTGAAATGCCTGTTGGTACAACAGTAACAGAAACAGGAAAAGTTTTAATGGAAATACAGGATATAATGTTAAAAAATGTCAAAGGAATAACAGGCTATTTTGCCCGCTGGGGATATGGTTCTGAGGGAACAATGGCTGCATTTGGAGGTGAAGAAGGAACTAATTTAGGTATGGTATCAGCAAGATTAATCAGCAAAGATTATCGAGAAAAAAACGTAAAGCAGCTTATTACAGAATTACGTCCGAAACTTAAAAAATTTCCCGGAGCAAAAATCAGATTTTCAACAGAAGATTTTATGGCGCGCATGATGTCAGGCGGAGGAAAACCGCTTGTGCTTGAGCTTCGCGGTCATAATTTAAAAGAAGGTAAAGAAATATCAGAAAAAATTGCAAATATGATGGAAACAGTAGAAGGGATTAAGGATATTGAAATCTCAAGGAAAGAAGGACGGCCTGAGGCACAAATTGAAGTAGATAGAATTAAAGCCAGTCATCTTGGTTTAAACGAACAAAATATAGCACGTACAATTCGTGATTATCTTGATGGAGTGAACGCTACAAAATTCCGCCGCGGCGGAGATGAATATGATGTTTATTTAAAACTTAAAGAAAGTGATAGGAAAAATTTTTCAAACCTTGAAAATATGTTTATTTTTAATAATAACGGTGATAAAATTAAATTATCAAGTGTAGCTAAATTAAAATATGATTATGGACCTGTAAAAATTGAACGTTCCTATCAGGAACGTGTTATACGTATTACCGCTGATATTTTTAACCGTGATCTTGGCAGTGTAGTAAAAGAGATTGAAACAAAATTACAAAATATTAAAATCCCGGATGGATTTACAATTAAATTCAGCGGTTCGCGTGAAGAACAGCAAAAATCATTTAAATTGCTTTTCCTTGCACTAATATTAGGCATTATACTTGTTTATATGGTTATGGCATCGCAATTTGAATCATACCGCGATCCATTCATTATTCTTTTTGCAGTACCATTTGCTTTAATAGGAACAGTCTGGTTCTTGCTTTTATTTGGTGAACATTTATCAGTTGTTTCATTTATAGGAATGATTATGCTTGTTGGAGTAGCAGTTAATAATGCAATTGTTTTAATTGATTATACCAATATTCTGCGGGCACGAGGTTTTAGTGTATTTGATGCTGCATCAGAAGCCGGACGAGCAAGACTTCGTCCAATACTTATGACTACAATAACAACATTGTTTGGTCTTCTTCCGCTTACTATTAATACTGGAGAAGGTTCAGAAGTCTGGCGGCCATTGGGAGTATCAGTCATTGGAGGACTTTTAGTTTCAACAATAATTATACTTATATTTATACCTGTATTATATTCGATATTTGAACAAAGGATGAAAAAAAATATATGAAAAAAATAACAATTGTTTATAATTCTACAATAAATGATGAAATAATG
>CAYWFU010000069.1:0-17105 GCA_964457585.1 uncultured bacterium
TCTGCCCTCTGTCTTCTGTCTTCTGCTTTCTGTCTTCTGCCTTCTGCCCTCTGTCTTCTGCCTTCTGCCCTCTGTCTTCTGCCTTCTGCCCTCTGTCTTCTGCCTTCTGCCCTCTGTCTTCTGTCTTCTGCTTTCTGTCTTCTGCCTTCTGCCCTCTGTCCTCTGCCTTCTGCCCATGACAGTCTAAACTGCTTATTCCTTCTTTTGCTTTTAAGTTTTCTGTTTTTAGAAATTCTTTTGTTATGCCGCAGGAAATATGATCCCATGATAATGGCTGATTTATATCAATTTTTCGATTAGCATAATATTGCATATCAAGATTATTTTCTGAAAATGCCTCCTGCCATGATTTGAAATTTAAAAAATTATCCCAGCTGTCAAATTTTGCACCTTTTTCCCATGCGCGTTTAATGACTTTACTTACACGTCTATCACTTCTTGATAATACAGCTTCCAAAAAATTCATTTCCAGAGATGGATATTTAAGACTTTTTCTAAAACTATTTTGAAGATACTTTATTTTTTCTTTTAAATTTTCTCTGCGTTCCTGCCCTTCCCATTGAAATGGAGTGTGAGGTTTTGGTATAAAAGGAGACACAGCTACATTTATATTGATGTCCCTGCCTGTAGTGGTTTTTCCAAGTTTATATAATTTTTTTACAAGTTCAGTTATTGCTTTCAAATCATCCTGTGTTTCAGTTGGCAGTCCAATCATAAAATAAAGTTTTAAACTTTTCCACCCATATTTAAATACTCCTTCAATTGTATTAAAAAGGTCATCATCTGTTATCCCTTTATTAATAACATCTCTTAAACGTTGAGTTCCGGCTTCAGGTGCAAAAGTAAGACCTGTTTTACGTATATTTTGAATTGAATACGCTATTTCAGTGGAAAAGTTATCCAGTCTTTGAGAAGGTAGAGAAATGGAAACTTTTTGAGAATTGAATATATTAATCAGAGAATCAACAAGAGTTTTCAAGTCAGGAAAATCGCCAGCGCATAGTGAAGCAAGAGATATTTCCTCATATCCGGTATTTGAAATAATATTTTTTGCTAATTGTATAATATCTTCTGTTTTTCGGTTTCTTACAGGTCTGTAAGTAAAACCAGCCTGACAGAAACGGCAGCCTCTTCTGCATCCTCTTGAAATTTCCAGTATTGCTCTGTCATGGACTATAGAAATATAAGGTACTAAAAATTTTTCAGGATAAAATTTATTATCAAAAGAATAAAAGATATTTTTTTCTATTCTGGATGGGATTGTTTCATATTCAGGTTTGAGGCATTGGAAATCACCATTAGAATTATATATATCGGAATAGAAGGATGGGATATAGATACCATTAATTTTTCCAAGTTCTTTTAAAACTTCTTTTCTATTCGAAAAATTATTACGCCAGTTTTTGCAGATTTCAGAAATTTTTGCAATTACTTCTTCCCCGTCTCCGATTACGAAAGCATCAATAAATAAAGACATTGGTTCAGGATTAAATGAACACGGGCCCCCAGCAATAATAAGAGGATGGCTCATATCCCTTTCATCTGAAGTAACAGGTATTTTTGCAAGATCAAGCATATTAAGAACATTAGTATAAGTAGTTTCATTTTGCAATGTAAAACCAATTATATCAAATTGATTAAGAGGGATTCCGGATTCCAGGCTTAGCAAAGGGATATTTTGTTTTCTTAAAAGCATCTCCATATCATGAAGAGGAGCATAAACTCTCTCTGCGCATACACCATCTAAATTATTGAAAATATGATACAATATTTTTTGCCCTAAATTGGACATGCCTATTTCATAAGTATCAGGAAAAGCCAAGACAATTTTTAAACCCTTTGAATAAAAATCATGATGAATTGAGTTCAATTCATTGTTTATATATTGGGCCGGTTTTTCCACTAATAATAATTGATCATGAATGATTTTTTGAAATTCTATTGACAGCACATCCTTTCAAAATAATTTTGAGTGAAACGCCATATTATATCATATAATTTTATTTATAAATATTAAATTTAGCAGATTTATTGACATATTTATAATTGTAGCTTAATATTTTATAACTTGAAGGAGATGGAAAAATGAAAAAAAATTTTATTTTAATTTTATTCCTATTTCTAATGAAAATATCTTTACCTTCTCATGCTTCTGCAGAAAATATACTTTTATATTTTCCACCTGACTGGCAGGAACATGCAATTGATGCAAAACAAATTGCAGATAATCTTTCCAAAAACAGCAATCTCACCATTCTGCCTTTAATAGCAAAATCTTATCCTCAAATATTTGAAGCTTTTTCAGAAAAAAAACCCGTGCTTGTTTATGTGGGCAGTTTTATGCAGGCTATTTTTTATGAAAACAAGTTATCTTTTCCAATTGCACAGGGAATAAATGGCAGAGAATTTTATACCAGTGTGATGCTTGTGCAGGCAAATGAGAATGACGATGCTGTTGCTATTATTAAAAAAGCCGGCACTAATATCGCTTATTCAAAAGGTGCATCAAGCGGTGAAAGCGGGGCAAAAGCAGCAAGCAATGGCAGTGCAAAAATAGAAGTAATTAGTCATACCGCTGCTGCCAATGCAGTGAAAGTTGGCAAAGCAAAAGCTGCTTTCGTAAAAGACTGGTGGTGGGAGGATAATAAAAGCAAATATCCAACTTTAAAAAAGCTTGAATATCCGGGAGTATCAGATAAAAAAAATGCGGATAATATTTTAAGCGCTAATATGTATGTAAGTTCTGAAGACATAGGCAAAATTTCTGCAGCGCTCAATAAAACGAAAAATTATTTTAAAGTCAGTGAATTTCGTAAATTTGATGCCAGACTTTTAAATGATACAATCATTTTGATGGAAATAGGTAAAATTGATTTAAAAAAATATAAATGGTAATTTATTCAGTAAGCGTTCAGCCATCAGCTTTCAGCTATCAGTTTAAAGATATTAAAATGCAAAAAAAAGTGTATCGAATCAAAAGTTTTGTTTTTGCCTTGTTTTTTATGTTTTTACTGAATGCTGACAACTGATAGCTGAATGCTTACTTTATTCATCTATAACAACCTGATTTCTGCCTCTCTCTTTAGCTTTATACAATGCAGTGTCTGCTTTTGAAATAATTTCTTCAATCGTTTTATATTTTGGATTGTATGTAGAAATCCCTATGCTGATTGTAACTTTTGTTTCTTTTTCAACAGTTTGTCTGATTCTTTCTGCTGTCTCTTTAGAACTCTCCATATTGGTTTCAGAAAGCAGTATTAAAAATTCTTCTCCGCCGAACCGTACACAAAGATCAGCAGTTTTTGTACTTTTTAATAAAATATTAGATATACTGGTAAGCAGTTCATCACCTTTCTGGTGTCCAAAAGTATCGTTAAAATTTTTAAAATGATCTATGTCAAGCATCAAAATAGAAAATATTCTATTATATTTTTCTGCTGTATCAAAAATTTTTTCCATGAAAATATTCATTAAACGGCGATTGGCAAGTCCTGTTAATTCATCATGCAGGGCCAGGGTTTTAGTTTTTTCATAAAGTTTTGATTTTTCAATAGCGATTCCAAGCTGGGTACATATAGTTTTTAAAAGCTGAATTTTTCTTTCGCCAATTTTTATATTAATAGGAGTATATAGACAGACAACACCGCAGATACCTTTAGAATCGTTAACCGGAAGTATAATATGACCATGCGGAAGTTCGATATTTATAGTATGTCTGGGGTCTGCAGTAGAATTACCAGATATAATAATTTCACCTGTTTGAGCAGCAATACCGCAGAGGCACTCTCCGATTTTTACACTATTGTGCAATCTTGTTAATTCATCAGATACCCCATAATATGATTTCATAGTAAGCTTGTCATCTTCAACAGTAAAAAATATAGCCTTATTTAAGACATTTAATAATTTATTTTTTATTATTACTTCTACTATGCTATTTGTAAGCTTATCAAAATCAATAGTTTTACTGATAGCAGATGAAAGCTTATACAATGTAGACAGCTCAATATTCATTTCTTCAAGCTCTTTTTTCTTTTTAAAAAGATCTACAAAAATTTTTACTTTGCTTTTTAATATATCAGCATCAATGGGTTTGAAAATATAATCAACAGCACCTGATTCATAACCTTTAAAAACATATTTCTGTTCCTTGCTTATTGCTGTTACAAAAATAATAGGAATAAATTTTGTTTTTTCAATCCCTCTCATCAGTTTTGCAGTTTCAAATCCATCCATATCAGGCATCTGAACATCCAGAAGTACTAATGCAAAGTCATTTTCAACAAGCTTTGCAAGCGCTTCATTCCCGGACATTGCTTTTATTATGTTTAAATCAGGATTATCTAAAACACCTTCCAGTGCGAGAAGATTTTCATATCTGTCATCAACTATTAAAATATTAATTTTTGGATTTATTATTATTTCTTCCATTTTATCTCCATTTTCATAGTTTATTTAGAAAACCGCCAATTTCTTTTAATCCCATAATAAAATCCGCTTTTACTGTTTTTATTGCAGATTCAGGCATTGATTTTTCTTCTGCTTCATCAGGATTTTGCACTATTGCCAATCCACCTAATTCCTTTATTTTTTTAATTCCCTGACTCCCGTCATTATTAGCTCCTGTTAAAATAATCCCAATAAGTTTATTTCTGTATACTTCTGCCGCTGTTTCAAATAATACATTTACAGATGGTCTGGCAAAATTAACCGGCTTAGTCAAAGCTAATGAAAATGACCGGTCATCTTCTATTAAAAGGTGGTAATCAGGAGGAGCAATATATACTGTTCCGGGTATTATTTTTTCCTTATCAGAAGCTTCTTTTACTTTAAGTCTGCATATATTCCCTAAAATATTTATCAGCATTTTTTTTGAATCCGGGTGCAGGTGCTGAACAATTATTATCGGTAAAGAGAAATCAGATTTTAATAAAGACAAAATAATCTGAAGAGCTTTTAATCCGCCTGCTGATGTTCCGATGACAACTGCTTTATATATTTCATTTTTACTATTTTTCACAAAAATCATCCCTTTTTTTGGTAAATTTTTTCTTCTTTAATGAATTCAGAGAAATCTTTTACTGCTTCTGAAAATTGAAGAGTCTCTTTTGGCCCTAAACATAAAAATCCATTAATACAAAGACTACTGCTAAAAAGTTTAAAAACCCGATTTTGAAGTTCTTTGTTAAAATAGATTAAAACATTTCTGCAGATTACGAGATTCATTTCATTAAACACGCTATCTGTTGAAAGATTATGTTCAGCAAACGTAATATTTTTTTTAAGAAAATTTTTCATAATAACATTTTTGTCATCTGCTGTGTAGTAATCCGAAAAAGATTCTTTCCCTCCTGATTTAATATAATTTGATGTATATTTTTTTATAAATTCTATAGGGAAAATACCTTCTCTTGCTTTATCCAGCACAACTCTATTAATATCAGTTGCATATATTTTTATTTTATCATATAATCCTTCTTCAGTTAATATTATAGCAATAGAATATACTTCTTCACCTGTTGAACATCCTGCATCCCATATTTTGATATGAGAAAATGTTTTTAAATATGGGATAATGACTTCTCTTAAAACATTAAAAAAAGAAGGATCTCTGAACATTTCAGTTATATTTATTGAAAAATCAAGCAGTAAAGCTTCAAAAAAAGATATATCGTTTAATATTTTATGTTGTATTTCAGACACGGTTTTAATGCCGGAAATAGCTTGCCTGTGCTGGATACGCCTTTTTATTGAAGCTCTTGAATAATCTCTGAAATCATACCCGTATTTCAAAAATATAGCTTCAAGAAGAAGTTTTATTTCAATATTTTCATTATCTATTTCATTCATTTTTATACACTTATTTTATCTGGAAGTGCCAAGAATACCCTGCAGTTTACTGCAGGGATGAATTGGCACAAATATAAATAATAAATATTCCTATCAGAGACAGAAGATACCCTGTGGCTCTCAGACTGGGTTCTTCATTTATAAAGCCATACTTTAAGCAATGATAATAATTTATCCATATCAATCGGTTTTGAAAGATAGTCGCTTGCTCCGGCATCAATACACTTTTTTCTGTCACCTGCCATTGCTTTTGCAGTTAAAGCGATAATTGGCAGATTTTTAAATTGATTCTGTTTTCTAATTTCCTCAGTTGCCTGATAACCATCCATTTCAGGCATCATAATATCCATCAAAACAATGTCAATATCCTGATTTTTTTCAATACAATCAAGCGCTTCTTTTCCGTTTCTTGCAATAGAAATAATCATTCCTCTATCTTCAAGAATACTTGACAATGCAAAAACATTACGCATATCATCATCAACAATCATGACCTTTTTATTTTTAAGCACGGACTCTTCATTTTCAAGCATTTTAATCATTTTTTTTCTTTTTTCAGATGAACCATCATCAACTTTATGAAGAAAAAGATTTATTTCATCAAGCAATCTTTCCGATGATTTGGAGCCTTTTATAATTATGCTTTCTGTATATTTGTGCAGTTTATTGTCTTCATCTTCAGTTAATTCTCTGGAAGCATAAATTATTATAGGAATATCCTGTATCGATTTATCTTTTTTAATACTCTCAATAAATTCAAAGTATGAAGCATCTGCATTATCAAGTCCTATAATTAAACAATCACAACTTTCTGATTTAATATTTTTTATTACATCATTGCTTGCATCTAATGTTTTTATAACTATATTCGGTCTATTTATCAACATACTGCTGATATTTTCTTTAATTTTTTCGTTTTTTTCAATAATAAGAATATTTTTTATATTTTTTGATATTATATTCTCAATTTTACTAAAAATATTTTCCAGATTTTCAATACTTACAGGTTTTGTTAAGAATCCGATTGCACCTTTTTGTAATGCCTCATTTTTTTTATCAAACGCTGATATAAAATGTACCGGGATATCACATGTTTTTGGATTATTTTTAATTTTTTCCATAACAGCCCATCCATCCATTCTTGGAAGTTTTATATCAAGAACTATTGCTTTTGGGTTATATTGATCAGCAAGAACAAGCCCTGATTCTCCATCATCCGCAATTAAACCTTTGAATCCTTTTTCCTGAGCAAATTCAAATAATATTTTTGCAAAATTCGGGTCATCTTCAATTATCAAGATTGTTTTATCATCTTTTGATATATTTCTTCTATCATCGCGAATATCAGTCAAATTGAAGTTTTGAGGGATTTTTTTATCATTTTTTTTATCAAGTATTTCTTCTGTTTTTGCTTCCTGCAGATTAACTTTAACTTCAAATTTACCTTTATTTTCTGATGACATAGGAAGATAAACAGTAAAAATACTGCCTTTATTTACTTCGCTTTTAATCGTTATTTCTCCTCCCAATAAATGAGAAAAATCTTTTGAAATTGCAAGTCCAAGACCAGTACCTCCGAATTTTCTGCTTGTAGAACCATCTACCTGTTTAAAAGCATGAAATAGCTCTTTCTGTTTATCCTCTGGAATTCCGATGCCTGTATCGGAAACTTTAATTGCAATGCAATCTTCAGCCTTTAATCCTTCCTTTATTGATCCTTCACTTTTATCCGGAATGTATAGTTCTACTTTAATTTCCCCCTTAGCAGTAAACTTCATTGAATTTGATAAGAGATTTTTTATTATCTGCTCTATTCTTTGCCTGTCGGTATTAATATTTTCAGGCAAATTTTTAGATTTAGTTATATTAAATTCAAGCCCTTTTTCCTGAATAACCTGCTTAAAAGACCGTGAAATATTTGAAATAAAATTATCAATATTAATTGTTTCTATATTTAATTCCATTTTGCCGGCTTCAATTTTGGACAGGTCAAGAATATCATTAATTAAATTAAGCAAATCAGTTCCTGCATGATTTATAGATTTGGCATATTCTTTCTGTTTATCTGTAAGATTACCTTCTTTATTTTTAACAAGCAGACTTGAGAGTAAAAGCATGCTGTTAAGCGGTGTTCGGAGTTCATGCGACATATTTGCCAGAAACTGCGATTTATATTTACTGCTGGTTTTGAGCTCTTCTGCTTTTTGCTCAAGAATTTTCTCTGCTTTTTCAAGTTCTGCGTTTTCTGCTTTAATATAATCTTTCTGTTTTTCAAGTAGTTTTGCCTGTTCTTCTAATTCCTCATTTGTCTGCCTTAATTCCTCCTGCTGTTCCTGAAGCATTGCTTCTGATTTTTTAAGAGCTATTGTTTGCCCCTCGAGTTCCTCATTAACCTGTCTCAATTCTTCCTGCTGTTCTTGTAGTTCATGGGCTTGCTTCTGTGTTTCTTCCAGCAGTTTTTTTGTTTTTATTCTTGATTCTGCTGTATTTAAACCTATAGCAATATTTTCTGTTATCTGTTTTAGATATTCAATTTTTAAATTCGTAAATTCGTATAAAGACCCTATTTCGATAACTCCCTTTACTTCATTTTCATATACAAAAGGTACAACAATTATATAGCTTGGATTTTTTTCACCCAGTCCGGACTGAATTTTAATATAATCAGGAGGTACATCTGAAATCAAAATAGACGACTTTTCAAGAGCAGATTGCCCGACAAGCCCTTCCCCAAATTTGAATTCATTTGAAATATCTTTCCTTTTTGTGTAAGCATAACTTCCTACCATATGCAGAGTATTATTCTCCTGAACCATATAAATAGCGCCAATCTGCGCATTAAGATAATGACATAGAAATTTTATAATATTTTGGGCAAGAGTTAATATTTCCTGTTCTCCGCGAAGTAGATTATTTAATTCGGCTAATCCGGATTTTATCCAATCCTGATTATCTGATTTTTCTTTTGTTGTAATTAAATTTTCTTTCATACTGTATAATGCTTTTCCCAGAATATCATTCTCGCTTCGCGGTGAAATATCAACATTATAATTACCTTTTGCAATCTCATTAGCTTGATCTTTGATATATATAAGAAAATTAACCATTTTTTTAAGTGAAACAGAAAGTTTTCCGATTTCATCATCAGTTTGAAACTTTTCAATTTTTGGAAAATCACCCATGCTTATAGAATCTGCAGTTGAGGAAAAAATATTAAGAGGGATAATGATTGTTTTTTTTATGAGTAACCTGTAAATCAAAATACTGACTACAAGAAAAATTAAAGCAATAGAAATAAGCATTATTATAGTATTTATAACTTCTTTATTTGTTTCTTTTAAATCTAATGCAAAATAAAATTTACCAAGTTCTGAATTTTCTGAATTTAAATTACCTTCAATCTGTATAGCCTCTAGATTTTTAGGGATACTAATTTTTTTACCTTCAAGTTCCGGTGATGTACCGGCAATATATTTATTTTCATTATCAACTATATAAAGATAAATCAGATCGTTATTAGATTTTTTAATAATATTAATATTTGATTGAAGATTTTGAAAATCGAAAGTTTCTATTAGATATGTATTACTTTGTATTGTTTTTATTAAAGATTCTGCTTTATTTTTTTTATTTTCATTTAAATGATTTGATAGATCAGAGATAAGATAAATAGACACTATTAATAATGAAAAAAGAAGAATAATACTAAAAGGTAACATTATTTTATAATAAATACTCATATTTAGTATTTTAGATTTGGTTTTTTTGATCATTATATTCTCCTGACTTGCATAAATAATATGATATTTTTTTGGAAATTACAATTTTAGGAGAAAAAATAGTGATGGGGATTTTATCTGAATGTGTCAAAAATAAGGGGTTATTTTATATGATAGTAGTAAAAATTGTAGTTGCTCAATTCATTGAGCATAAAAAAAGCTTGATAAATCAAGCAACTACAAAATAATTAAAATCCAACACTTAAAGCTGCTCCATAACTTGTAATTTCACCTAAATTTGCTTCAACTGTTAAAGCAAGAAGAGGCAGTGGACTGATTTTAACTCCAGCAAACATTCTTGAAGTGGTTGCTTTTTCATCTTTTAATGCTGCTTTTAGAAGATCATTTTTAATTTTTAAATTAGCCTGATCCATAGCTATTCCGCCATAAGGGGTTACAATTGGGAATCCTTTGCTTATAGATGCATTGACTGTCATAACATTTAAATCAAAATCTTTTGACCCTGATACCTGACTATAATCTACAGCTACAGCAACAGAAGGTGTTACAGCTGTACCTTCTAAAATACTATATTTGATATTTGCACCCATAATTTTAATATCTGTACCTGGAATTGGGACACCTCTTACTCCAAGATCAATATTCAAAGGCAATCCTTTTTTTGCATAAACCATAGGTACAGGCAATACACTTGGGGCATCTGTTGTTCCGGAAAAAATGTCATCCCATACATCTTTACTTTTTACCGGACTTGCATGAACCTGAACACCAACATCAAATCCTGTTAATCCCAATGGTTTAGCAGGCTGATATTGTCTGTAGGCAAGAGCTCCGCCCAATTCTTTTGTAAATTTTTTTAAATTATCCTGTCCCAATGTACTTGGAATTACAAGATCTGCCGCAAAACTTTCAATACAAATTCCCAATAGAATTATCACCATAAAACACATAAAAACTTTTTTATTCATACTTTTTCCTCCCCTATTTATTTTATAACTTCAGATTTTTTTATTTTCCATTCTTCACTGCTATCTTTAATAAAATCCCACTGCATTTTAAAGCTTAATTTTGATTCTCTGTTATCAAAATTATTTATAAGACTCATATCCTGAACTATATTAACAACTGCAGAATTTTTATCTTCAATATTAATTTGTATATCTCTAAAATTGACAATAATTTTTTTATAATCCTTAAAAACTTTCTTTGCTCCATTAAGCTCGTTTTCAGGAATAGAGTACCAGTTTTTTGTATAAAGCTTGATATCTTTTGTTTCCATAGCAAGTTTATGATTTTCTATTACATCTAAGATTTCCTGATGAGCTTGTTTTTTTTCTTCTGTTAATCTATTTTCCAGTTCTCTTTTTTTATCTAACTCTTTTTGCTCATGTTCCTGTTTTTTACGTTCTTCTTCTAATAATTTTAATTTTGCTTCTTTAATTCGGCGTTCTTCTTCCATTAATTTTTCCTGCTCTAATTTTTCTCTTTCTTCTTTTCTTTTACGCTCAGCTTCTTCCAGTTTTTTCTTTCTCTCTTCTTTTTCAAGTTGTTCAGAAGCTTTTTTCTTTGCATTTTCACGTCTTGATAAAATTTCCTGTCTTCTTTTTTCTACCTGAGCACGAAGTTCACTATCCGGGAATTTTAAAATAAAGCTTTCAAAAGTTTTCAGAGCTTCATTTTCATCATCCAATTTATCCATATAAATATTCCCAATAGCAAGATAGGAATCATCTACAAAAGGACTTGAAGAATATTGTTTTAAAATAAGCTGAAATACCTTTATCGCTTCTTCATATTCTTCCATCTGTGTATAATAAACATTTCCCATCTCCCATAATACTTTATCAAGAATTTTACTTTGCGGATAATTTTCTATTACTTTTCTGTATTCAATAATTGCCTCATCATATTTTCGATCCATATTTATTGCTTTTGCAATATTTAGCTGTGCAATATCATTTTGTGAATATTGCGGATAATTATTAATCAATAATTCAAATGTTTTACTTGCACGTGAATATAGTTTTAAATTTTCCAGATAAATAAGACCAACCATATATTGCGCATCCGGTGAAAGGTTGTCTTTTGGATTTTCTGAAACTAGAGTTTGAAATTCTTCAAGAGCCTGACTATACTTTTTTTCCTGATAAAATTTTTGGCCGGAAGCAAATATCTCTGATGTTGGTCTTTTTTTAACTTCAATTTCTGCTTCTTTTTTAGGTTCTTCCTTAATTTCACGAGAAATAGATGATGGAGAGGCTTCCTTCAATTTTTCTGTTTTTTTTGTTTCAGGAGAAGTAACAGATTTTTCTTTTCGCTCAACTTTTTCTGTTTTAAGAGTAATAGTAACTTTTTCTTCCTGTTCTTCTTTTTTCTTGCCGCAACTTGTTATAAACAAAATAGTGATAATCACAATTAGAAATAATTTATATTTTTTTTTCATAAATTTACACCTGCGCTTATTCCTTTAACTTCATAGACAGTTACAGGTTTTGATTTACCCTTTACAGTAATCGGATCAAGTTTTTTTGCTTCAATAGATTCATATACTTCAAAATATGTAGCTTCACTAATTAAAATTTGTCCGCCGCTGCATACACCGCAAAGCCTGCTGGCCAGATTTACATTATCACCTAAAACAGTATATTCCATTCTTTTTTCTGATCCCATATTACCTGCGACTACTTCACCTGTGTTAATACCTATCCCCATACTTATCGGCGCTTTTCCGCGTTTTTTGAAAATTTCATTTAATTTACTCAATTCCCTTTGCATTTCAACAGCTGTAATTACTGCTTTCAATGCATCATTGGGACCTGTAATTGGAGCGCCGAATTCAGCCATCATTGCATCTCCAATATATTTGTCTAACGTACCTTCATATTTAAACACAATATCAACCATTGAGCTGAAATATTCATTTAATAACGCAATAATTTCATGCGGTTCCATTTTTTCTGACATTGGGGTAAATCCGCGTATATCAGAAAAAAGTACTGTAACCTTTTTTTTCTCACCCCCGGTAGGAATATTTTCTTCCAGAATTCTATTCACTACCTGAGGAGAAACATATTTACTGAAGGTGCTTTTAATTTTATCTCTCTCCTCGCGCAGTTTTTCTCTTTCGAGAAGCCCTTTTGTCATAAAGTTAAACGTCTGCGCAAGCAAGCCAAGTTCATCATGCGATTTAACATTAACTTCATGAGAAAAATCCCCTTTTTCTACTTTTTGCATTGCATCAGCTAATAAATTTATAGGTTTTGTTATCATTGTGGAAATAAACACGGATACAAAGATACCTATAATAATAATCATAATTGTGTTATAAATACCGTCTTTCCATTTTTGTAATATTTTATCATTAATTTCCTTAAAAGAAAAGCATATCTCCATTGTTCCAATATATTTCTCTTCCGGTTCTAAATTAATTGTTATTGGATATATATCTCCCAAGGATTTTAATGTTTTTAAATCTTTACTTTCAGTTTTTTTTAAAATTTTATTTTTTATATCCTGTTTTAAATCTTCTAATATATTTCCATTTTTATTATCTTTAAGCAAATTATTTACAAGAGATTTATTTATTTCCGCAACAGGCATATTCCCATTTTTATCAACAACAATAATATATAAAATATTTTTATCCAATTGATCTATTTCCGAAGGATTTTTTAATTGATATACTAATTCAGTAAATTGCTGTGCCTGTTCCCAATTGATTTCTTCACCCAGACTTTGCGGGGATTTGGCAAGCGCCATAGCGCCTGCACTGCGTGCGATTTTTCTTGCCCGCTCTTTTATCTCAGATTTTAAAATGGTAGCCTGCTGTTTGCTTGAAAAGTAAGTTGAAGGCAGCATAGTTATCAAAACTACTAAAATAATCAATGTGATTAATTTAGTTTTTAATTTAATAAATGTTGTTTTTTTTGACACTATTTTTTATCCTTTAGAAAAATATGGTAATGTCAAAAATTAACCACAGAGAACACAGAGAAGCTTTTAAATAGTAATGAGTTAGAAAAACCTAACCACAGAGGTCACAGAGGGTTTTAAAATTTAAAAATAATTTTTTTATCAGTGTTCTCTGTGGTTAATTTTTTATCTCTTTCATGTCCTCAAATTATTAATCTTTTTATACCATTTCTTAGCATTTCCACATTAAAATTAATTAACAATCCAACTCTTTTATCCATTGCTCTTAAATAAGTCAAGACTTGTGCTTCATAGCCACTTTCTAATAATCCGGGACATAATGTTAAATGAACTTTTATTGCACAAGATATTATTCGATTAGTTATATCTTTCAAAGGGAATTCTTTTTGAGAACACAGAGAAATTTTAATTTTTCTCTGTGTTCTCTGTGGTTCGTTTTTATCTCATTTTTTCAAAGCTTTTCGTATCTGGGAATAACCACAATACCAGAATCCGTAACTCTATATTTTTGTGCATCTTCTTCTAGATTATAACCAATAACTGTATTTGGGGGAATTTTTACGCCTTTATCAATAATAGCTTTTCGTATTTTTGTATATCTGCCGACTTCCACTCCTTCCATAAGGACAGAATCGCTGATTTCAGCAAAACTATTAATTCTAACGTTGTTTGAAAGTATGGATCTCTCAACTTTTCCTCCGCTTATAATACATCCGCCGGAAACAATAGAATCAAGCGCAATTCCGCGCCGTCCACCCGCAGACGGTTCCTGAGCAAACACAAATTTAACAGGTGGAAATTGAGCCTGGTAAGTATGCAAAGGCCAATCATTGTCATATAAATTGCACTGCGGGTCTACAGCAATCAAATCCATATTCGCTTCCCAATATGCATCAATTGTCCCTACATCTCTCCAGTATTTGGCTTTCTTTTTGTTTTCATCTTTAAAATTATATGCAAAAATTCTTTTTTTATCTCTTACTAATTTAGGAATAATGTCTTTTCCAAAATCATGATGTGTATCAATCCCTGAATCTTCTTCCAATACTTTAAAAAGTATATTTGTATTAAAAATATAAATCCCCATTGACATAAAACAATCACTGGGACTAAATGGTAATCCTTTGCATTTAATCGGTTTTTCTTCAAAATTTGTAACACTGGAATCTTCATTTATTTCAAGAACTCCAAATTCATTGCATTTTGCAATATCCATTTCAATAGCTGAGACAGTTACTTCAGCCTGTTTAGCAATATGAAAATCCAGCATTTCATGATAATTCATTTTATAAATATGATCACCTGACAGTATTATTACATAATCGGGTTCTTCTATTTTTAAAGTATAAATATTTTGATAAACAGCATCCGCAGTACCGCGATACCATTCTTCACTAATGCGTTTTTGAGGAGGAATAACTTCTATATATTCATATAAATCATTGCTAAGGATATTCCATCCTAAATTAATATGCCTTGTTAGAGAAAAGGATTTATATTGAGAAAGGATATAAATTTTACGCAAAGAGGAATTAATACAATTGCTAAGAGTAAAATCAATAATTCTATAAATACCTCCAAATGGAACAGCAGGTTTGGCTCTATCTCTCGTAAGAGGATACAGACGCTCTCCTTTACCTCCGGCAAGAATTATTACTATAACTTTTTTCATAGATTTATATTCCTCGAAAGAATAATAAATACTATACCACTATATTATAAAAAAATCAAAATTTTTTCACTTTTTTATTTAAACATATCTATTATAAAATATAATTTGATGTTATAATATATTCAATATTCTGGAGATTATTATGAAATTATTTCTAATTGCGTTAAATTATCCTCCTGTTAAATCAGGAGATGCTGATTATGTAATTAATTTATGTTCTTACTTTAAATGGAAATCAGAAGTAGATCCTTATTTAATTACTTCAAATTACCCAAATACACAATCAATTCAGGTTACAGATGATGGGATATATATCTTTCGTATAATGGAGAACTGGGGTATTAGTGAAATAATAAAGATATTAAAGCTAATAAAAAAGGAAAATCCTGAAATAATTCAAATTAACTATGATAATGAATATTTTATTTCAAAATTTATTTTAGTTATGCTTCCATTTATAATTAAAAAATATAAACGTAATATTAAAATAGTCAGCTGTTTATTTTATAATAATGAAGATGCGGTTCCCAAAATTCGTTTAAATTTAAAAAAAATAATTAATTATAGTGATAATGTCATAGTTAATAATGATAAAGATATGAATTTTATTTTATCATGTTTCCCTAATTTCCGAAAAAAATTAAAAAAAGTATATAACCGTCCTAATATAGTACATAATCCCGGTATTACCGTAGATAGAGGGGAAGTACGGAAAAGATTGAAAATTTCTGAAGAAGGTATAATTCTTATTTATTTTGGTTTTATAAATAAAGATAAAAGACTTGACTATTTATTCCGTGCTTTGCGTCAGGTAGCAGATCAGGGGAAAGAGTTGAAATTGCTTATAATTGGGGCTCCTTTTGAAATAAAAAATAAAGAAGAGAATATAAAATATTATGAAGATTTAAAAAAATTATCCGAAGCTTTAAAATTAGACAATAATGTTTTTTGGGCTGGTTATTGCTCTCCAAAAGATATATCAATGAGTTTATTATCTTCCGATCTTGCAATACTTCCTTACAAAGATGGAGTTTCAGGTAAAAATACAAGTTTCTGGTCAGTTTTAGGACACGGAATTCCAACTATCACCACTATAACTAAAAAAGATACTCCTCCTGAATTATTAGTAAATAAAGAAAATGTTATTTTTGTATCAATAGATTCTGTCGATGAATTAAGCGAAGCAATAATTAAATATATAGAAGAACGAGAAGCATACAAAGAAATTGGAAATAAAGGTAAAAAACTCATAAGTGAAAAATATTCATGGGAAAACATGGTTAAAGAGCTTGAAAATATTTATAAGGGGGATATGGTATGAAAGATTGAGGTTAAGGTTAAGGTTGAGGAAAGATTTAAATCACTCAAGTTGACTGACTTTTTTAGTTTTAAGATTAAGAATTAGCAATGATTTATGCATTTAAATCAAAAATCAAATATTAGATATCAAAATTATGGTGTCCTGCGGACAAATTATTTAATAAAAACTAAAAAATGTCACGAAGTGACACCTGAATTTTGATTTTTGATATTTAAATTTTAATTTTACACCTAAAAAGTCAGTCAACTTGAGTTAATTACCAGTTGCCAGTCACCAGTTGCCAGTTATCAGTTATGATAAATCAAATTCTATATAATAAGCTAATTTAAGTCAAGAATTTTATTATACTATATTACTCAAGTCTATTCACGCAGCCAATTCCATAAAAGAAAAAATATTCTCATGAAAAATTTTGATGGGAAATAAATTACTCAATATGAATCAAACAATATCCTCAATATTCATTATTTGCAATTTTAAATTTGGCATAGCTTTTGCTTTTGTATACATAAAATTTAAGAAGGAGATGGGATGAAAGATTGAGGTTGAGGTTAAGGTTGAGGAAAGATTTAAATCATTATATTGATTT
>CAYWFU010000070.1:0-17028 GCA_964457585.1 uncultured bacterium
ATGATATTCGCTCCATCCCCTGATTCTTGGTTTTAGTGCTTTTATCATATCACAACAGCAATTCTCGGTGAAATAAAAAACATCGTATTTATAAGGGATTTCGAAAAAAAATGGGAAAATTTTTCGTAAAGATACAATTTTATATATTTTCTCTCCAGAAAAATTAATTTTGTACCGATTAAATAATAAAAAAATCGGAGGAGAGATGCATATAAAAAAAGATTTAAGTTTTTCAGGTTTAAAGAAGCAACTGGCTAATCGAATATCGCAAATAGAAGACTACCGAGATAAAAGCAAATTAAATTTTACGAGGCTACATATAGATTCACACACGTTACGGCCTGCCTGTTTGTCTTGCCGACTTAATCGACTTTGTCAGGTGGCTTCAAAACTACCGATTACTCCGTAATTTTGCACCTCAGACTACACACCTTACAGACTTTTGATGTGGCTAAATCCTTTCATTCAGCTAGATTCCAAAGAGCTTATCTTGGCACGCATAATTTCAATTTGCACTTGCTTAATTTCAGCCATCTTTTTTATTTTGTCTGCAGCGAGTTTTATTAAATCATCAGTTTTAAACTCTACAGAATAACGGGTTTTCTGGCTTATCTTATCCCAGAGTATTTTAAAATCAGGATTAAGCTCAATCCTTTTATTATATGAAATATTTTGTCTTTTGCGCGCATCTTTAACAAAATCTCGCAGCAGAAATTTTTTCATACAGCTTATAATTGCATCATCCATCCCCATAAAAGCATAAGGAAGATTTAAAGAAAATTCTTTACTTTCAGGTTTGAAGTTTTGTGTAAAATCACCGTTTTTATCAATAAATCCCTGCGATTCAATATGATTCCAGAGTTCTGTAGATTCTTCCTGTGTAAGATAATTTGTGCCTGCTGAATTAAGCAGCGGCGTGAAAGCAATTTCATAAGTTTCATCATCTTTATTTGTATCGACGCTTGTATCAAGAACCTTACCCTTCTTTTTATCTGCTGAAAAATAACCATCATGCACAGCATTAGCTGTATAAGGAATTAATCCTTGATACATTGGCATTTTACTTATTTCATCATACAGCTCTTCAAACCATAGAGCGAGTTTCCCTTTTTGCCTGTTACCATTGTCATCATACAAACGGTAACTTTTAATATGATCTATAAAAAAAAGTGAAAGAACTTTTATTCCCTTGTCCTTAAATTTTTTTTCTTTGGAAAAATGTTGTTCAATAGTCTGACGTATCTGACTTTTCAAACGCTCATCATTCATTCCACCTGATTCCTGCATTAGTTCCACTATTTTCCCATTTTGAAATTCAATATACTCATTACCGGGTTCAGCATTAATATTAGTTACCAGATACCCTTCGTAATCCGGTCTGTTAGTTTTTTCAACCAGATCAGTTCCATGTTTGATTTTAATTTGTTTTTCACGAGGCCCATTTGGAGTATTTTCAAAAATAGTAATTTTAGCCTGCGGAGTTTTTGATTCCTTAGTCCAATATCCAACAGCATCAAGCCGCACCATTGTATTATTGAAATAATGTTCTTTCATAAGTTTTATGGAACTTGTTACCCCTTCTCTAATAGCTACAGACGGCACAACAATAATAAATTTTTTAAATCCATAAAGTTTATTCAGTTCAAAAATAGTTCGCAGATAAACATATGTTTTTCCTGTTCCTGTTTCCATCTCTACTGAAAAATTTGGAAATTTATAAATATTACTGTCTTCGATAAGCGCTCTTGATTTTGGAATATGGTTACGAGATTGAACCTGATGCAAATTTTGCAACAACTGTTCATCAGACAATTTCAAATCATTCCCAATACTGGGCAGTAGGGGCTGTCCAAAAAGGTCGCGACTTTGACGAATAAACTTCTATTTATCTAAATATAAAGTACCCTAAGTTCGAAAAATCCAATTTCAATTTCATTATTTGCTTTCCTTATTTTTTTTTGTGGTAGAGACGCAAAATCTTGCGTCTCTACATTAATATATGCTTGCATAATATTTTTTTGCATCTATTCCTGTATTTAATTTATTTTCAACATCCAAATCCCATTTTAAAACATTATTATTTATATATTCTCTTATGCTATATAATGATTTTTCATTACGAATAATATGGTCATGAAAACCTGTTTGCCATTGAAAATCAATATTATTTATTGTTGCCCATTTTTTTACACTAATTTTAAAACCACGAATAATAGATCCCAAATTTTTTGATTGCGGCCCGAATTTATTCCCGCCACCCTGTAGAGCAATGGCAGTAACTTAAGATATAAAATTGTAGTTGTTCGATTTATCGAACATAAAAAAAGCTTGATAAATCAAGCAACTACAAATAATAAAAAACCATAAAAACATTAAAAAACCCTTAAGTTACTGCCATTACCCTGTAGAGACGCAAGATTTTGCGTCTGTACAAATAAAAAAAAATTACACCGTCCTGAAAATAATTTGATTATGTTTTTCTCTGCCCATGTTGTGGGCGTTGATGGTTTGAACTGCGTTTGTCTTTAATTGGTCGTTTCCGCCAAATGCGGAATCTAAACAAATAAAGTGCATAGGTTCGGCTTCGACTATAGCGTAAATAAATTCTTTGGTTATTGCATCTGCAAGGCATATCAAGAGACTACCGTTGGCAATAGAAAATACAGGAATTCCGGCAAATGTAACAATTTAACTTTTTCAGTTTTGGATTATTATAATATAATATTTAAATTTACGCTTGATAATTTTTTCTTTAGTGATATTCTATCATCGGTTTATAATTTAGCAATAAAAATCTCAAGAAATAATACATAGAGGAGGTGTATCATGTATAAATGCTACCAGAATAATATCGCAAGCGGCAGAGAACAATTTCCTTTATCATGGATTGCTGCTGAAAACCTGCTTTATTTGACAATGTGGATACTTGCAGGATATTTGTTATGGCCGATTTTTAATCCAATCCTCACGATCTTATGGGCAGTTATTGTGCTGGTGATACAGATTATGCTAAAAAAACATAATTGCAGCGGGTGTTATTATTATAACAAGCTTTGCCATCTTGGATGGGGGAAAATTTCATCCGCTTTATTTAAGCAAGATAGCGGGGATCCGGAGATTGGGATAAAACTTTCCCTGTTTTATATTGTGTCACCGCCGATTATTCTGATAATTTCAATCATTTATGAATTTTTAACAAGTTTTACATTGTCTTATGGAATTGCCATCTGTATATATGTTTTATTAAATGTAATTTCATTTCCTATAAGAAAAGCAGGATGCGGGCAATGTGTAATGAAAAAAGTTTGTCCTGGAAGCGCAGACAAAGGATAGAGTTTGTAAAAATTACCCTAATATTTACTCTCCCGTTAATTCCTTAATCCTTCCATTTAGCCAATTTTCAAATACTTTTTGTTTTGGATCTAAGACAAGAGATTTTTTGCCATATTCAATACATTTATTATAATCTTTTAAACAATTAGCGCTATGAGATAAAATTCTGTAAAAATCAGAATCATCACCGAATTCTTCTAATGCACTCAAACATTGAGTCATTGCTTCTTTGCAATAAGAATTTTCATATAAATAATATATTCTTCTTTTTCTAATCCATTTTTTTAAAATTTTATAGTCAGGATTAATTTCCAGAGCTTTTTCTGCGTAGTCTGCGGCTTTTTTATAGTTCTCCTGATTATCATAACAGTAAGCGATAATTCGATATGCGTAATCAACATTTTCTCTGTCTTTAATCATTTCATTGGCTAAAGCAGTAGCATCTGCATATTTTTTTGAAGAATATAAATAATATAACTGTTTTCCCCTAATCCATTTTTTAAAAAAAGAACTATCAGGATTAATTTCAAGATATTTTTTTGCATATTCAATACATTCATTATACATTTTTAATTCACTATAACAAAATGCCAGATATTGATATGAATATGCATCATCCCCGTAATATTTAATGGCTTCAAGAAAGACATCTACTGCTTCCTTATATTTTTTAAGTTCATATAAAAGATAACCGTAATCCCGATATCTTTTAATTCCCGCATCACCGATATTTAGAAGCTCTTTTGCATATTTAATTGAATTTTGTTCATCATTAAGCTTATTATAACTATGTGCTATGAGCTTAAAAATATTTGGATCTTTTTTAGCAATTTTTAATAGTTTTTTTAAAGGTTCGATTGCTTCTTTATATTTCTCCATACCAAATAAAGAATATGCATAAATTTTATAAGCACGGTAATTTGCAGACACCAAAAGATCATCATCCAAAGATGAATAAAGTTTATTTCGCGCTTGCTCAAATTCTTTTAAAGCAATATCATATTTTTGTGAAAGCATTGCAAATTCAGCATATAAAAAAAGGATTTCGGGTTTTTCCGGATTAATTTTGATATATGCTTTGTACTTATTATCTATTTTTATAAATACTCCAGCTTTTTGCAAGTATTTATTTTTTAAATCCATTGATTCAACCAATTCTCCCTGCGCAATAGTTAAAATATTTAATCCCAGATCATTATCGTCAGGTAATCTGTCTAAAGTTTCTATTGTAAATTTAATCATTGCTTCGTGTGAACCGTACCATTTTCGCGCATAATAATTTAATTTATTGATATGAGCGGCATTATTGTAAGTATCCGCTTTTACAGCACGCTGAAACTGCATTTCCATATAATTTTCATCAAGATTTAATCCTCTTGCAACTGTAATTAAGTAAGCAGCGGCATGTGAAATATTTGGATTTAATTCATATGCTTTCTCAAGGTCAGCTTTAGCAAGATTAAGTCTTTCATTAAAAATTAATATTGCATCCTCTGGATTATTTTGTCCATAATCCCTGTCAACTATTTCCCATGCATAATTAATATAAAAGCAGCCGCGCGCTGTATATACAATATATGAATTAGGCATGACTGCGCACCATTCATTTAAATTTTGCAGTACATTATTGCCTGATATTATACTTGAATAAATACTGTCAATAAAACCGGCATTTTCATTATTTTGTGATAATTCATTTATTTTAGATTCCAATTCCGTATATTGTTTGTTAAAAAAATATTCGATTAATTTCTGTTTATCTTTTGTTAATTGATTTTTTTTATTTTTTTCTAATTCCAATCGTGATGAGAAAATACTTTTTTTATTATCTGTATGGATTTTACTGCATCCATATAGAAATAAAATTATAATTAAATAACCAGAAAAAAAAATTTTATAAAATTTATTTTCCATTTTTTCCCTTTCTCTCCGAATATGTTTTTTTATTATTTGTAGTTGCTTGATACTCAATTAATAATGTTGAGTACAAGCTTATCAAGCTTTTTTTATTTATTATAAATTGATTAACAATATTATTTTTCCTGGATTCAAAGGGTTTAGTCTTTCAACAATTTGATTTTTTAAATTCAAGCTTCATTTTTTATATTTTAACAATTTCCTTTTTAACATCATGCATTGGATAATGCTTGCCATTGCAGGTAACAATAATAGAATCTTCAATAAAAGCAGTAGCTGCAATAATACAATCATCCAATTCCAGAATTTGTTTTTTTTCGTCTCTTTTATATAATCCAGCCTTTTCAGCAATTTTTTGTGTTACATCAATAACAGTTAAACTATCAATTAGTTTCGTTGTCTTTACTCGTTCTGATTCTCTCATCCCAGCATATATTTCAGCTACAGTTATTGTTGAGCAATAAATTAAAGAATCTTTTACGCAGACCTCTAAAAATTCTTTTATTTTCTCATTACCTCTTAAAAAATTTATTAATACATCTGTATCAATAAGTATTTTTTTCATTTCACACGACTCACTCTTGTTGATTTTCTGATTTTCCTTATATATGAGTCTGCCCCTTCTTTTAATTCCAAATGTTCTTCCTTTTGCCATGCACCGAAACTAGATTGAATTGCTTTTTGAAAATTTATTCTTTTTAATTCCTTTTTAAGAGCTTCTGCTACAACTTTACTCTGTTCTCTTTTTGCAACAGATTTTTTCAGTTCATCGAGCAAATCAACAGGTAAAAGAAAATTCGCCTGCCTTGTTAATGTATTCATATTCTTTTCTCCCCACACAATTTTTAATGCTATTTTTATAGTCTACTATCTAGAGTTTATCCTATATAACTATCTATGTCAAATTCATTCAATCAGGAATATACTTTGAGTTAATACTCAAATTTCCCTTTTAAACGCAATACAATAATTAAAATAAGCAATCCAAAGGTTATTCCGGAAATCCATAAACCGGTTACAAATGGGAATGGTCTGAATACTGATTTAACCTGATGTTTGCCGGATGGAAGAAAAATTGAACGGACTAAAAAATTAGTTTTATAAATTTTTGTTTCTTTACCATCAACATACGCTTTCCAGCCATTATAAAAAGAATCACTAAATACTAAAAATCCATCATAAGGCATTTCTACCTCTAAATCGTATATACCGTGATCAATTTCATTAATTTTAATTTTAGCAGTATTTGTATTATTTGCGCTATGGGGAAAATTTATTTCCGGATTTTCTTCAAGTATAATCGTTGCTCTAGGATTAAAATCTGATTTTTTAAGAATGGAAAGAACTTGTTCAGGTTCGCTTACCAAAAAATTATTAACTGCATATACTCTGGGCAAGGCACTGGGGTTCTCTATAATTATAACTCTATCATCAGCATATCCAACTATATACTTATCTAATTGCATCCCGGAACGTAAATCCGGAGCTGGAACAGCTTTTCTATCTAAAGCAATATATCGAATATTCAGCATATCAAGCATATGACTATCAAATGACATCTGACTTATATATTGCGCATATAAACTATTTTTTGCACCAGTATAACCGCCAACAAGCTGAAAATGCGGTGTCCAGCTATTAACACGATTATATTCCGGAGCAAGCTGTACATTTGGAAATACACGATATGTAAAAATTGAATTCATTTGTTCTTTATCTTTTATATATTTCATGCCCGGCGGGACATTGGAGACAATATCTAAATTTTCCACTGGAATAGTTGAAAAAAATTTATCATTAATACTTCCAATATCAAAAATAAATACAATCACAACTACAGCTTTTAAAAGATTTTCAGGTATCTCCTTGAAATCCTGCAGCCATACCCATAATAAAATAATTCCAGTAATAATGATGAATGCAATAACACTTTCATAAAAATATTCATATTTTTGAGCATAGGTTGAATATTGAAAAAGAGCCCATTCATCCCATTTGATGGTATTTGCAAATATTTCTATTATAGAATCCTTGAAAATCCAGCCAAGTATTCCCAGAACTAAAACAATCATCCATCCAATAAATAAATAATATAAAACTTTTTTTATTTTTTCTTTATCTTTTTTAACTAAAAACCATTCGCATCCAAAACCAGCCATTACTGAAACTGATAATGGTATCATGCATAAAATCGCACGCGGGACTCTGAATTTATTAAACATAGGAACGTATTTAAGAATGTAAACATAAAACGGATTAAACCCGCCCATTGCCAGAGGGAAAGTTATTATCATTAAAATTGAAAATATTTTTACATATTTATTACGATTATATATTAAAGCGATAAGCCCAAAAAATAATGGAAAAAGACCTAAATAGCTGATTGTCTGGGTAAACGGCATTCTCCCCCAGAAAAACACTTTTATTTTTTCAGGGTCTAAAGCATTAGGACTGCTTAATCCAAAAAATTTTGGGAAGAAATATACTAAAAGTTCTTCCGGAGGCATTGACCATGAAATAGCAAAATCATATGGAACTCCTGCGCCGCGTTCTGTTTTATATGCCCATGAAAAAGTAGATAAAATAGAAACTGCTGAAAGCGCAAAAAATAATACAGTCATAATAACGGAATATAAAAAAACTTTTTTAACTATTTTAAAATCTTTTTCCGTTTCTTCAGTATATAAATAGTATAACCTGAAAATAGTATAAAAACCTACCAATAAACAAAGATAAAACAGTATTTGTTCATGTTTATATAAAGATACATATGACAGGCTAAATCCAGCCATTAAAAAAGGGAATATTTTTTTTTCCTGAAATCCTTTTTCAATAAAAAATAAAACCAACGGCATGCAGCTGATTATCATTATTTTTGCATAATGTCCGGCATTCATATAAGTAACTAATTCACTGCTCATCATAAAAAATAATCCGGCCAGCATACTGCTAAAATACGAAAGTGAAAGTTTCCTGCAAAAAAGATACATAAATATTCCTGCAAGACAGAAGAAAAAAACCATTTGCCATGCAAAAGAATAACTCACAGCCAGTGCTTTTGAAAAAAAGTAGATATCCGGCAGATGATGAGTTAAATAATCGTGTGTGTTATCAACACCTAATTGTCTTGAATTGGACCAGAGAGGGTGTTTAAAAGGAATGAAGCTTTCCTTATAACCGCTTCTTCCATAATAATGATCAGCAATAATATCTTTAGCATTAATTATTTCATTGGTAAACAGATATTTACTATATAAAATAATGTTGATAATTATAAAAAACAGACAAATATAAAATGTAAAATGTTTTTCAGAATTTTTATTCATTATTATCCAGATTTTTTAGTGAATATTACCAGAAGGGATGGAAAAAATCAAGAAACTAAATTTTTTCACAGTAATTTCTCAAGAAAGAAATTAACCACAGAGAACACAGAATATTTTTTATTATATTTTTATTTATTACTCTGTGTTCTTAAAAAAACAAGAAAGATCATGAAATACAAAGCTTTTATAAGTAAAAATTGATTTGAGGACACAGAGTTTTTAAAATTATAAATATATCTCAGTGTACTCTGTGGTTCATTTTTTTGATTTTGGGGAATTTCTGATTTTTTCATCTTTTTTTTCTGTTGCAAAATTTAAATGAGCCTCATAACCAAGCATGCTTGCAGGTAAATTGTATGGAAAATTTTTTATGAAAGTATTATAAGAATCTGCTTTTGAATTATATATTTTTGTTAAATTATTAAGATTTTGTTTTATAATTTTTAATTTATCTATCAATAAAAATATTTCAGGATTTTCTTTTAGTGATGGGAAAAAAGTAAAAACATTTTCGAGTAATTGATCCAGTTTAGAATTAAGCCTTCCCATTTCAATAGTTTTCGATTCAGCTCCATCTGAAATAAGAATATATTTTCTATTTTTTGCAATGTCCGCCATTATTTGCTGCTCTACACCAATAGTTGTCTTGATTTCTTCTAATAAATTTTCAACAATTTCCAAAAAAAATTTAATTTCAATATCCAGCTTATGCCATGCATTTTGCATTTCATAAAATTTAGGCAATATTTTTTTCTTTGCATAATAAATCCATAATAAGAAAGAAATAATAATACTGATTAATAAATATCTGCCCAGAATTTTATTAATAATTAACATAAAGATTCCTTTGGGTATAACTTGTTTTTTAAAATATATGCATTAACTTTTTCAGGGACTAAATAATTAATTTTTCTATTTTCATGTATTCTTTGTCTAATATCAGTAGATGAAATCGCGATTTTACTAACATTAATTATTTTTACTTTTTTATTAAATTCGTCTTCTGATATAAATGGAAAATATTTTTGAGGATTTTCAAAATATTTTTCATAATTTGGTCTTCCCAGAACAATAATATTTGAAAGGTCTAAAATCCCTTTTGGATCTTTCCAATGCTTAATATCTTTTAAATTGTCAGCTCCAATTATAAAAAAAAGATCTGTATCATTAAATTTTTCATGCAGTTCTTTTAATGTTTCAACCGTATATGACTTACCGTCACGCTCTAATTCAATTGTTGAATATGTGAAATTTTTGTATCCCTTGATTGCTAATTCCAGCATTGTTAATCTATCTTTGCTGGAAGCAATTTCATTGGAATTTTTATGCGGTGGAATGTTTGAAAGTATAAAAATTATCTTATCTAATTTTAAATTTTCCATTGTTTCTCTTGCAACTATTAAATGTCCCAAATGAATGGGATTAAATGTGCCGCCAAATATTCCTAATCGTTTTTTCATAAATATCCTTATTCGCTAAACCAGACATTATCCTCACCAACAAGTTTTTCTATTGCTGATACAAAATCCTGTGTTGAACTAACTTTATAAGCCGGTCCGGCTTTAAGTATAGTTTCCTTTTCGTGAGTATCAATAAAATGCAGATATGCGGTGCATTTTCCTTTATTTTTTTTAATAATTTCTTTTAAATCATTTAAAAGGGGTTCCTCAAGACCAACTGTATTGAGTTTTATATGAACTTTGGAAATAAGAAGAGCATTAATATTATTAATTGGAATTATTTCATTACCAATAATTTTCGGATTTTCACCTGATGCATCAATTCGTCCTTTAATAAAAACAATTGCATCTTCATGAATAAATTCTGTATAAGTTTTAAATTTTTCAGGAAATAATAATACTTCAATCGTTCCTTTTAAATCCTCAAGAGTGAGAATTGCCATACGGTCGCCTTTTTTAGTTGTTTTTAAATCAGCATTGGCAATTATTCCCGCAATAATAATTTCTTGACCATCTTCCTTATTTAAAATACTTAAAGTAGATACATTAGAATAGGTCTTTATTTCCTTTTCATACCTTGCCAATGGATGCCCTGTAAGATATAAACCAAGAGTTTCTTTTTCCCCTGCCAAAAGAATATTTTCCTGCCACTCATCAATTTTAGGCAATTCATGATAACGATAATCAAATTTTTCTTCTTTGTCTAAATCAGTAAAAAGAGATGTTTGACCGCTTGTCTGATCATTTTGTATCTTATTAGCTATTTCTATCACCTGATCGATTATCTGCATAAGCTGAGAACGTTTATATCCTAAAGAATCAAATGCACCGCATTTAATAAGATTTTCTATTACACGTCTGTTAACTAATCTGGTATCTATAGATTCACAGAAATCATAAATTGTTTTAAATCGTCCTTTTTTCTCTCTCGCTTTTATTATAGAATCAATAGCGCCTGCTCCGACATTTTTAATAGCCGCTAACCCAAATCGAATTGTTTTATCATCTACAACAGTAAACGTATGAAAACTTTCGTTTATATCAGGCGGATTAATTTTTATATTCATTTTTTCACATTCTTTAATATAAAAAACCACTTCCTTGATATCGCCCATTTTGCTGGTTAATAAGGCGGCCATGAATTCTGTAGGATAATTAGCTTTAAGATATGCGGTTTGATAAGATATAAAAGCGTATGCTGCGCTGTGAGATTTATTAAATCCATAACCGGCAAACTTGGCTATTAAATCAAAAATGTGTTCGGCAGTTTCTTTTTTTACTCCATTTTTTACTGCTCCTCCAACGAAATTTTGACGTTCAGCTTCCAATATTTCAGAAATTTTCTTCCCCATTGCTTTTCTTAATAAATCAGCCTGTCCCATTGTAAAACCTGCAAGAACATTGGCAATTTGCATGACCTGTTCCTGATAAAGGATTACACCATAAGTCTGCTTTAATATTGGTTCAAGTTTTGGATGAGGATATTTAATTTCACGCAATCCGTGTTTTCTTTCAACAAAATCATCTACCATGCCGCTTCCTAGCGGGCCCGGCCGGTATAAAGCTAATACGGCTATTAAATCTTCGAATTTATTTGGTTTAATTTTTCTTAAAATATCTCTCATGCCAGAGCTTTCCAGTTGAAAAATTCCAATAGTCTGACCAAGAGATACAAGGTTATAAGTTTTCTTATCATCAAAGACAATATTATCAATATCAATTTCTTCATTGCGAATTCGCTTGATTATAGTTAAAGCATCTTTTATAACCGTCAGCGTCAAAAGCCCAAGAAAGTCCATTTTTAAAAGACCTATTTTAGCAATTGCATCCATGTCATATTGAGTAGTTATTTCGTCTTTTGACCCCTGATATAATGGACAATAAGTGATTAATGGTTCACGGCTGATAACAAGTCCAGCCGCATGGGTTGATGCATGTCTGGTTATTCCCTCAAGTATCTGAGCCTGAGCGAATAATTCTGCAATTTCTTTTTTCCCATCAATTGCACTGCGAAGGCGCGGTTCTGATTCTATAGCTTTGCTTAAGGTAATATTAAGTTCAGACGGTATTAATTTTGCCAGTTTATCCACTTCAGCCAGAGGCAGACTGAGTACACGACCAACATCGCGGACTGCAGCACGCGCTGCCATTGTCCCAAAAGTTATAATTTGAGCAACTCTATCTTTCCCATATTTACGAGTAACATAATCAATCACTTCTCCGCGTCGTAAATAACAAAAATCCATATCTATATCAGGCATGCTGACTCTTTCAGGATTTAAAAAGCGCTCAAACAGCAGTCCATATTTCAAAGGTTCAAGATTGGTAATTTCAAGCACATAAGCAACAAGACTTCCTGCGGCTGATCCTCTGCCAGGTCCAACCGGTATGCCGTTAGTCCGTGCATAATGAATAACATCCCATACAATTAGAAAATATCCGGCATAACCCATTTTATTGATAATTTTTAGTTCATAATCCAGACGCTCTTTTATTTCAGGAGTAATTTCTTTGTATCGCTTTTTTAATCCCTTTTCACAAAGATCAGATAAAAAGGTTTCAAGTGTATCACCGGATGGAACTTCATAATGCGGCAGAATAGATTGATTAAACTTAAGTTCTAAATTACAGCGTTCAGCAATCACTATTGTATTTAGGATTGCTTCCGGAACATTAAAAAAAAGTTTTTTCATCTCATCTGTTGAACGAAAATAAAAATCATCGGTTGAGAAGTGCATTCGATCTCTGGCATCTACTGTTGTTCCAGTTTGAATGCAGAGCAATATATCATGAGCACGCGCTTCTTCCTGAAAAAGATAATGGCAATCAGCAGTAGCAACAAGAGGTATTTCCATTTGCCTGCCGAGAGAGATTAATTCATTATTTACCAGATTTTGATCTGAGAGTGAATTAGCCTGAAGTTCGAAATAAAAATTTTTAGGACTAAAAATATTTTGAAACTGATGAGCTGTTTCCTGAGCATTCTTAATTTCATTTTTTAAAATCAATAAAGGTATCTCACCTTTAAGACAGCCGCTTAAAGCTATTATTCCCTTGCTGTATTTTGCCAGAGTTTCTTTATCAACGCGCGGTTTATAATAAAAACCTTCAAGATATCCTATGGTTGATAATTGCATTAAATTTTTATAGCCTTCATTATCATAAGCAAGAAGTGTCAGATGATATGAAGTATCTTTATGCTTATTTTTATCCTTATCAAAACGGCTCCCAGGCGCAACATATACTTCACAGCCGATAATCGGTTTAATCCCGCCTTTTATTGCTGTATTATAAAAATTAATAACTCCAAACATATTTCCATGATCTGTAATGGCAAGAGCCGGCATATGAAAATTTTTAGCCTGGTCAATAAGCCTCTGAATTTGAATGGCTCCATCAAGAAGGCTGTATTCAGTATGCACATGTAAATGCACAAAATTGGAATGAGTTAACATAATAATTGTTCCTTAAATTAATTAACAGCCATGCACTAATCTTACTGCTAATTCAAATGGAAGTTTAGCACTATAAATTTTATCTTGAGTTAATTCTACATTATAATTAACGCGCTTTTTTGTTATAATTTTTTTATCCTGATCCCATATTAAAAAGCATGCCCTTGAATCATTGTCTCTCGGTTGTCCAACACTTCCGGGATTAATGATATATCTGCATCCCGTTTTAAATTGATATGAATCAAATTCATTTACTGCAATTATTTTATTTTCTGGAGTTATAAATGCTATCCATGGAATATGAGTATGTCCTACAAAGCAGATAGAACCTGAAAAATCAGAAAATATATTTCGTGCCTGTTTTGTTGAAAATATATATTCCCAATTAAGAGGATTAACCGGATTAGCATGTACTAATGTAAAATCTTTATCTTCAAATTTAACATCAAAAGTATTTAAAATATCCAATGATTTTTTTGAAATTACATTTTTTGTCCATTGAATTGCAAAAGCTGCATTATGATTAAATTCATTTGTATCAATTTTACCCAATACGGCATAGTCATGATTTCCCAATACAGCAGAATAATTTAATCTGGAAAATAATTCTATACATTCATTGGGATTACTGGCATAACCGGTAATATCTCCCAAAAATAAATATTTATCAATGTATTCATTCTCCATTTCCTGAAGCACTTCCTGCAATGCTTCAAGATTGCTATGTATATCAGACAAAATTCCATATCTCAAAGTATTTACTCCTATTTAATAGGTTTTTTCAGAATAACAAAACTTTTATTCTTTTTCAAGCTAAATTAATTTAAGGTACAGAAATTTGAAACGCTCGATAAATCGAGCAACTACATTGAAATTTTTGTAGTTGCCTGATTTATCAGGCTTAATTTTAAAAAATTTGTATGGAAATTTAACTGGTATAATGGCATAATACACATATCTTTTAAAAAAAAGGGGAAACATGCTTGATGATGTTGTTAATATTGAAAATTTAAATAAAAATTTTGGACATAAAAAAGTGTTAAAAGATATTTCATTTACTTTGAAAAAAGGTGATTCGCTGGGCTTATTTGGTCCGAATGGCGCAGGAAAAACAACGCTTCTGAAGATTCTTTCAACATTAAGCAAACCATCCAGCGGTAATATAAAAATATCCGGATTTACTCCTTACGAGCACGAGCAGGAACTTCGTAAATCTATTGGAATTATCTCACATGAAACATTTATTTATAATAATCTAACAGCATTGGAAAATCTTATTTTTTATGGCAGGCTTTATGATGTGGAAAATGTAGAAAAAAAAGCTATAGCCCTTTTAACTGAAATGAATCTTTTTGATAGACGAAATGATATTGTCAGAACTTTTTCCCGCGGAATGCAGCAAAGATTAACAATTGCACGTGCGCTCATTCACAATCCTGAAATTATTTTTTTAGATGAACCTTATACAGGGCTTGATCAGCATGCAACTCAGCTTTTAAGTGATTTGCTTACAAGATTATATGAAGAAAAACGAACAATAATTCTTATAACACATGATTTATCTATTGGATATAATGTAAGCAATATTTTATCTATATTAGTAAAAGGAAAAATTGTATTCTGGGAAAATCGCCAGAATATTACCAAAGATGAATTTATTAAAATTTACCATGAAAAAGCAGATAAAGCTGAATTTTAATTTGAGGTGAAAATGTTTTTAAAAATTTGGGCAATAGTTAAAAAAGATATAATTGGAGAATTGCGTTCAAAAGAAATACTTACTTCCATGCTTATATTTTCGATACTGGTTGTAGTAATTTTCAATTTTACTTTTGAGCCCGGAAGCGAGGTAGTTCGCGCTGCCGCAGCAGGGATATTATGGGTTGCATTTACCTTTGCCGGATTGCTGGGGTTGAATCATTCAATGGTGTCTGAAAAAGAAAATTCCTGCTTGAGCGGACTTATTCTTTCCCCAATTGACGGAGGAATTATTTTTTTAGGAAAAATGATCGGTAATGTTATTTTTATGCTTATTATCGAAATTATATCTTTATTATTTTTCACTCTTTTTTTTAATTTAAATTTATTCGTTTTTATTGTACCATTATTAGTTGTTATTTTACTGGCAACATTGGGTTTTACTTCTGTAGGAACACTGTTTAGCGCAATGTCTATTAATACGCGCACTAGAGAAGTGATGCTCCCTATATTGCTTTTTCCAATTTTAGTTCCTGTAATAATTAGCGCTGTGAAATCTACAGAAGCATTATTAAAGGGAAAAACTTTTTTTGATATATCCGACTGGATAAAAATGCTGGCAGCTTATGATATAATATTTGTGATTATTGCTTTTCTTATTTTTCAATATGTGATAGAAGAATAGTATATTTTATATAGGAGATAGTATGCTTAGAAAAAAATATTTTTTAGAAACACTAACAGGAATAACTTTTGTTATAATGCTGGTAACACTTTATATGATTTTCAACTATGCACCAATTGAAGAAGTAATGGGAATAGTTCAAAAAATCTTTTATGTGCATGTACCATTAGCTTGGAATTCATTTTTAGCTTTTTTTATTGTATTTATAATGAGTATATTATATTTATGGAAAAAAGATTATAAATATAATATTGTTGCATACTGTTCGGCTGAAATTGGAGTTATTTTCTGTACATTAGTTTTAATAACAGGACCAATCTGGGCAAGACCAATATGGGGCTTGACGAAATGGTGGACATGGGACCCAAGGCTTACAACAACCTTGATTTTATGGTTCATTTATCTTGCATACTTAATGATAAGACCGTTTACGGAAAATAAAGCACGCGGAGCGTCTTTTGCCGCAGTATATGGCATAGTTGGATTTGTTAATGTCCCAATCGTATTTATGTCAATCCGCTGGTGGCGAACAATACATCCAATTGTTATTGAAAAAAAAGGTATGAATCTTGATCCTTCAATGAGAAATACGCTTTTGATTTCCATTTTGGCATTTACTCTGTTATATATTATTCTTTTAGCTATAAGGGTATATCAGGAAATACTGAATGATAAAATAAGTGAAATAAAGCATATGGATGAAAAATGAAAGGAATAAAATGGAAAATTTAAATTATCTCCTGGCAGCATATAGTGTAATATGGATTTTTATAGCTGGTTATGTTTTTTCAATTATTCGAAGACAGCGAAAATTAGAAGAAGAAATAGAAAATGTAAAAAATATGATAAAGAAAACATAAAATAGAGTTGCTTGAGCTTATTGAGTACTTAAGTTCATTGAGAAAACAACAAAATTATATTGCATAGTAGTTGCTCGATTTATCAAGCTTATGTAATTGATTATCCCTTTTTCCCATACTCAAGTACTCAAGCAACTTTAGTAACTTATTTCAACTTAAAGCCCTGCACGAATTTTATTTTTCTTTACTATTTCATCAGTAAATTCTTTATATTTCTCAAACGATTTCTGAAAATTCATACTGGCTTCTGTTTTCTTTTCCATTTTCAAAAAAGTTTCTCCTAAATTATAATAT
>CAYWFU010000071.1:0-16921 GCA_964457585.1 uncultured bacterium
TTTAATATCGTTTTTTAAAAAAATTCCAAAATTGATTTGACCCAGTCTGAGAGCCGCAGGGTATCTTCTGTCTCTGATAGGAATATTTTATTATTTATATTTGTGCCAATTCATCCCTGCAGTAAACTGCAGAGTATTCTTGGCACTTCCAGATAAAAATGAGTCAAAGAATCATAGAGGCATAGTTTTTTAAAGCATAAACATTATCGCAGGTTTCATCGTATTTTGCAAAGTTTTTTTCATTTATTTATAATCTAATTATAATTTTATTTGCAAAGTAATACAATATTGTGTTATTATGTAAATAAAAATTATAGGATAAAACATGGGTATTAAAGAATATAATAAAAATCGAATAACATTTGCAGAGAGTGCTCAATTAATTATTTTACATATTTTATTTTCTCGAAAAGAGAGTAAAGATATTATTTTTCAAGGAGGAACAGCAATTAGATGGTGTTATGGAGGGAATAGGTTTTCTGAAGATCTGGATTTTGTTACTCCTTTAACTAAAAAAGCAATTTCAAAGTTCATTAATTCCATTAAAATTAATCTAAAAAATGAATTTATTGCACATTTTGGCATTGGAAATTTTGCTATAAAAGAAAAAGAAACAACAAGAGAATCATCTTATAAAGCTTTTGTAGAATTTTATCCATTAAATAAGCGGGAAAAAATATCCATTAAAGTTGAATTTGAAAAATTAAAAAAAAATATATTTCCGGAGTATAAAAAAGTATTACTCACATCGCTTTCTTCTGTTTCCTTTCTTATACAAAAAGAAAATATTTTGATACCTCCATTTGGCAGTATAATTAATGTAGAGACAGAAGAAGAACTTTTTACAGATAAAATTAGAGCATTGCTGGAAAGAGTTTATATTAAGGGAAGAGATTTTTATGACATATGGTTTCTGATAAAAACACTTAACATGAAACCGGATATTGAAATATTGAATAAAAAATTTGACATGTATGAAGCACCTTTCAATCCGGCAAGAAAAATTCAATATTATACTGAAATAGATAAAATTGAGCAGAAAGAAAAAAAAGAATTACTAATTGCTATTGAAAATGATTTATCAAGATTTATACATCCTGATATATTTAATGTATTAAAACAGGATAATTTTTTTGAACTGATAGATAATGTTAAAGAAATTTTTTGTAAATTGCAGGTAAAAAAATATGTTAAAAAAAATTAAAACTGTAGATATATTAAAAGAATTACCCTCCATATTTACATATGCTGATGCAGCTAAATTTTCTAATAATCCCAATGTGTTTCTTGTTAGAGCATCTTATTGTGGATATGTAAAAAAAATTGCTAGGGGAGTATATTTTAACTCATTATTTGGTGACAAACCACGAGTTGAACAAATAGCCTGTTTTATTAGACAACCCTCTTATGTATCCTGTGAATGGGCATTAAATTATCATGGGGTGATTTTACAGGTACCAGTTGTGTGTACTGTTATTACTTTAAGCGCATCTGTTGGTAAAAGAAATGTAATTAAATATGATGATAATATCATTGAATATTCTAAGATTTCCGAACATTTATTCTGGGGATTTGAAAGAATCGATGATTTCAATATTGCTACACCTGAAAAAGCATTTATGGATACAGTTTATTTAAGAAAAAGAATGCCTTTTTTTGATGAAATTGAAATTGAAAAGCTTGATTTTAAAAAATTGTTAAAAATTTCTAAAAAATATCCATTATCTTCACAAAAAATTGTCAATCTTTTACTTGACAAAATCTAGAATATATATCATTATATCAAATATTAAGCAGTGCTGCAATAATTGAGATTAATTTAAAAACTTTTGTAATTATATAATATTGTGATTTATTATATATCGTAACTTGGGGTTCAAAACTAAAATATTTTTTCATGTTTGTGCTGAATAGTTACGAAATATTCATCCCGAAGATGTTCAATTTGTTCTTAACAATCTGCAGAATTTATCAGAAAATTGTAATTATTCTCAGGAATACCGCTATAAACATAAGGATGGTTCATATCGCTGGATGTATGATATATATATGCTTCATAAAGATATTAATAGAAATACTGCTGAATTAATCGGCCACTGGATGGATATTACCAGTCGTAAAAAGATGGAAAATGAATTAAGTGAAAGTAAAGAAAAGATAGTAAAAAGTTATGATAAATTGCAAAGAATACTTGAAGAAACCACTCAAGCTTTAGCTTCTGCGCTTGAAAAAAGAGATCCATATACAGCAGGACATCAGGAACGAGTTACAAAACTTGCTTGTGCTATTGCCAAAGAACTAGGAGTTAATAACGATCAAATTGAAGCAATTCGTATAGCCGGGCTTTTACATGACATCGGTAAAATCTATATCCCTTCGGAAATTTTATCCCGTCCGGGTGTTTTAAGTAAAATTGAATTTGAATTAGTAAAAACACATTGCATCACGGGATTTGATATATTAAAACCAATTGAATTCCCATGGCCAATTGCCGAGATTGTACTCCAGCATCATGAACGGATTAATGGTTCCGGATATCCTAATAATTTATCTGATAACCAATTTTATTAGAAGCACAAATTATTGGGGTAGCAGATGTTGTAGAAGCAATGGCATCTCACAGGCCATATAGAGCAGCACTTGGAATAAATAAAGCACTTGATGAAATTAAAGAAAAAAAGGGAATTCTTTATGATAAGCAGATAGTGGAAGCATGTTTAAAAGTTTTTCAAGTAGAAGAGATATTTTAAAGTATAAAAAAAGGAGGTGCTTGTATGCCAATAGCAGCAATACAAAAAACAGATGAATTGGATAATGAACAATTGCTTAAAGTTTTGATGGCTTTTAAAAAAGGTGATTTTTCAGCACGTATGCCATTAGATAAAACCAGAGTGGCAGGTAAAATTGCAGATACTTTAAATGATATTATTGAAACTAAAGAATGTTTATTAAAAGAAACACAGAAAGCAGCTCTTCTTGTCGGAAAAGAAGGTAAAGTTTCACAAAGGCTTAGTATGGAAGGGATGGTTGGCGGATGGGCAAATGCGGTTGATTCTGTTAATAGTCTTATCGGCGATTTAGTTCAACCTACGAATGAAATGGCGCGAGTTATCGGTGCTTGCGCAAAAGGGTATCTGACACAGACTGTTACTCTTGAAATAGAAGGAAGACCTCTTAAAGGTGAATTTCTTCATACTGCTAAAGTTGTAAATAGTATGATAAGCCAGCTCGGATTATTTGCTTCAGAAGTTACACGGGTTGCTAAAGAAGTTGGAACTGAAGGAAAACTAGCCCTAAAACAAGCGAGGTTTTTTTCCGAACCACTTAAAACCCCATCATAACCATAAAAAATCTTTATTTTTTGCTTTTCATATATTAAAATTCTGTTTTTTGAATATCAATACCTTGCATCAGAAAAAGTACTTACAAGTTCAGTTTCATAAGAGTTTGAATGAATATAAGTATATAAAAATTCAGATTTATCCAAATTAATTCCCAATTCTTCAAGTGTTTCACGTTTTAAGGCTTCCTGTATTGTTTCACCATGATTTACATGTCCGCCTACGGAAGTATCCCATTTTCCGGGAGCAACATCTTTATTGGCTGATCTTTTTTGAAGATACAAATCGCCATTCTTATTAAATACAAGAACATGAACAACCCGATGAATTAAAGCGGGATTACCATGAATTTTAGTTCGCGGTAAAGAATTGATTATTTCACCTTTTTCATTTACAATATCTAATATTTCTTCATATTTTTTCATAATTACAATTATACTAAAAAAATAATCAGAATAATATGAAAAAAAACAGAAATTGGAGAGTAGAAACTTTGAATAAAGATATTATAAAGGAAATTGATAAAGAGCTTGAATATTTAAAAAAAAGTGATTGCTATCGTTCATTAAAAGAAATAACCAGCCCAAATTCTTCTTATATATTTCTTAATAATAGAAAAGTACTGAATTTTTGTTCTAATAATTATCTGGGATTAACCACGCATCCTGAAGTCATTGCTCATTCTATTAAAGTGCTGAATGAATATGGTACAGGAGGAGGCGCATCCAGGCTTATTTCGGGGAATTTATCTCCTTATATATTAATGGAACAGGAATTGGCGAAATTTTTAAATACTGAAAGCGCTCTTATTTTTTCCAGTGGTTATCAGGCAAATATAGGAGTAATAACATCATTAGTTGGTAAGAACGATGCTATTTTTTGCGACCGGTTATGTCATGCTAGTATTATTGATGGAGTACTTTTAAGCCATGCAAAGTTATTTCGTTATCCACATAAAAATTATAAAATTTTAGAAGATTTATTATCTGTTAATACTTCTAAATTTAACCGCAAACTTATTATCACCGAATCTATTTTTAGTATGGATGGGGATATTGCTCAACTTTTTCAAATAGCTGAGATTTCTAAAAAATATAATGCTTTTTTGCTAATTGATGAGGCTCATGCATTTGGAGTAGCTGGTAAAGAAGGACGCGGAGTACATGAGTTATTTGATCTTAAGCTCGATAATTATACTTTATTTATGGGAACATTTGGAAAAGCATTAGCCAGCTCAGGCGCATTTGTTGCCTGTTCGCAAAAGATCAGGGAATATTTAATCAATAAAGCGCGCAGTTTTATTTTTACTACTGCTCCATCGCCTGCGTCAATAGGCGCTGCTTATAAATCTCTGGAAATTATTCGTAAATATCCGGAAATGAGAAAAGATCTGCTTTTAAAAGCTCAATATTTTCGCAATGAACTTAAATTAAAAGGATTTAACTGTATGGAAAGCGAATCGCAGATTATTCCTCTTTTAATTGGAGATATTAAAAAAACAATGCTTTTCAGCAAAAATCTGCTTGAAGATGATATTTATATTCATGGAATTCGTCCTCCTACAGTTCCGCCAAATACTGCCAGATTGAGAATTTCACTTATATCCACACATACACAGGATGGCCTGGATGTTTGCTTAAAATCAATTTGTAAAATTGGTAAAAAATTAGGAATAATATAGAATGAGCAAAAAAGTAATTCAAAAACATTTTTCTAAAAGCGCAAAACATTATGATAAGTATGCAGTTTTACCGCAAAAAATGTCGGCAATTCTTGAAGATTATATTTCCAACAGAATATTAATCCCTCAAAATAAGACAATTCTCGATATTGGAACAGGCACAGGTGAAACTATTTTGAAATTAAAAAATAAATTCCCGCAGAATAAAATAATAGGTTGTGATATTGCTTTTGGTATGCTAGAAGAAGCAGAGAAAAAAATTCAGCTGCAGATTCCGCAACTTGGTTTTATAAAAAATGCTCTTGATATATATCTTATACAAGCAGATGCAGAGAAAATTCCATTTAAAGATAAGGTTTTCGATTTAATAATATCAAATGCAACTTATCAATGGATATATGATTTAAAAGAAGCTTTTCTGGAAGCGCATAGAATATTGGAAAGCAACGGAAAATTTATTTTTACTATTTTTGGCAATAAAACCTTATACGAACTCATTGCAAGCGGAAGCAGTAAAGTTGAACATTTAAAATTTAAAAACAAAAATGAAATAAAAACGCTATTAAAGCATTCAGGATTTGAAATTAATGATTTTATTGCTAAAAGTTATAAATTATATTATCCATCTGTATACAATCTTTTACAGTCATTAAAAAATATGGGAGCAGGAAATGTATTCTGGGAAAAAGGATTGGGTGGCCGTGCATTACTGGAAGAACTAAATAAAAATTATACTGATTTATTTATAACTAAGAATGGTTTGCAGGCTACGTTTGAGATTTTTATTGTTTTTGCGGTTAAGATTTAAAAAAGAACGTGAGAGGCAGAGACCGTATGGGGGGAACCGGAGGGACGTTGTCCAAAATGTTTAAGGGATAAGATAGGGGACTGTCATCAAAGTATAAGTTTGTTAAATTTGCTGAACGTTGTTTACTAGCTTTACTTACTTATTTTTCTTTATCCTTATTAATCTATATTTTAAACGTAAAAAATTTAAATGAATATAAAATTATACAGTGGCAAATTCGCTTACCGGAACATTAATAGAGGTTTTAGGTTTCTCATCTTTTAAAACGATATGTTCCATCTGCCGTGATACTTCTGCATCAAAATATTTTTCTCCGCATTGTGTACAAACATGTGCAGGCACATGGTTGATAACAACTAATTTTTCACCCCAGCGATAATCAACAGTAACCAATTTATCCTCTATTTTCCCTTTACAAAAATAACAATTTTTCATAATAATCTCCTGATTCTGAATTTTTTCCATTCTTTTTTGTACTGTCAAAATATTTTTATAGATTTCTATTCGGAGATTTCCCCTATTTAGGTTTATCCCTGGTTATACTTGTTTAGGCATTTATTGGGATTTGGAGTTTATTTGTTATTTGGTGCTTGTAATTTGGGATTTATGTTATTTAGCAATTATTTCCCATGTTTCTGTTTTAAAAAATTCTCAATAAACATATCTAAATCTCCATCCATAACAGGTGTAACATTTCCTGTTTCATATCCTGTGCGATGATCTTTAATAAGCTGATATGGATGAAATGTATAAGAACGTATTTGATTACCCCAGCTTATTTCTTTTTTCACTTCACTTAATTTTTCTTTTACTTCTTCCTGTTTTTTTTGCTCTAAGTCGTAAAGTCTGGAGCGTAAAATTTTTAATGCTTTTGTTTTATTGCTCAATTGGGAACGCTCATTCTGGCACTGCACAACAATTCCAGTGGGGATATGTGTTAATCTCACTGCGGAATCTGTCTTGTTAACATGCTGTCCGCCTTTACCTCCTGCACGAAAAGTATCTATGCGCAAGTCAGCGGGATTAATTGTTATTTCTATGGAATCTTCTATTTCTGGAAAAACAAAAACTGAAGCAAAAGAAGTATGTCTGCGGCGATTAGCATCAAATGGTGAAATTCGTACCAGTCTATGAATTCCTATCTCTGCTTTAAGATAACCATATACATATTCGCCATTAATTGTAACAGTAACGCTTTTTATGCCAGCTTCTTCCCCGGGCTGCAAATCAACAACATCATATATATACCCTTTGCGTTCAAACCATCTGAGATACATCCGCATTAGCATCATAGCCCAATCCTGCGATTCAGTTCCTCCAGCTCCAGGATGAATAGAAAGAATGGCATTAGCATTATCATGCTTCCCTGATAACATGCTTTTCAGCTCAATTTCTTCGATCTCTTTTTCGATTTTTTCTATTTCTTCCTGCAGTTCTCGGTACATTGCTTCATCGGATTTCGCAAGCTCAGCTAAAGTTGTTATTTCATTCAATTCATTTAATACTTTTTGATAAGGAACAACAAGGCGTTTAATGTCCTGCGCTTTTTTTATTATTTTTTGTGATTCATCGCGGTTATTCCAGAAATCTGCTTTTGACATTTGCGCTTCCAAAGAAGCTAATTTTTGTTCTTTATTAGCGATGTCAAAGATACACCAGTAGTTCATTAAGTCTGTTTTTAAGTCCAAATAATTCTTCCTGCATAATATTTATCCTCCTGATTATGAAATATATGTAAGCGTTCAGCCATCAGTTTTCAGCTATCAGTTCAAAGATGATAAAGGATAATTTTTTTTTATTCTAGCTGACTGCTGACTGCTGATAACTGAATGCTTACATATATATTATTAATATATTTTCTGCCCATTCCTTGACACTGGCTATACGATATGTTACTTTTTTTATAGAAAAATTCTTAAAAACTATACTCAGCGAGGTCATAAATTCACAACTGAGTATAAAAGGTTATCTAATATGCTTAAAACTTTTATAATATTAACTATCTTATTAGTTTTTTATTTTTTACTAAGTACTTCCATTAATTTATTTCATCTTATAGTAGGGACAATAACATTCATATCGATAATTTACTTTTGCAATTATATCATGGAAAATTTTTTTAGAGACATTTTTTTTAGTAAATTTGAATTGAAAAAATTTATATTCTGGTTAAAATTCGCTTTTTTATCTTTAGAGAAAATAATAAAAGCAAATGTAGATGTCGCAGAACGTGTTCTTGATCCCAAACTTCCGATCGAACCATCAATTGTCAAAATAAAAGTTCCATTTAGAGATAATAATTTAGTTTTTACAATACTAACAAATACAATCACATTGACTCCTGGGACACTTGCAGTAGATTATGAAAATGAATATGTATATGTTCATTTTCTTGCAGAAGAATATATTGAAGCTCTTTCATTTAGAAATCTGGAGAAAAAGGTAAAAGAAGAGCTTTCAAAAATATAGTGCGACAGTTCTAAAGTACGATAGTGCGACAGAAACAAAAATAAAATTGGAGAAGAAATGAATATTTTTTTTCTTGTTGTAGCAATGATTTTGCTTTTCAATGCAATATTATGCTTTGTTCGCTTAATAAAAGGTCCATCAATATTAGATCGCATGGTGGCGATAAATATAATTGGGACAAAAACCCTGATAATTTTGATATTAATCGCTTATTTTCATGAACAGAGATATTATATTGATATTGCTTTTATCTATGGATTATTAAATTTTGTTGTAACCGTTGCAATTTCAAAAACTATTGAAACAGAAGGGATAAAAAATAAATGATTACTATAATTGCAAATTCAATTGCTGTACCTCTTATTTTTGTGGGGATTTTATTTTTTATAGTAGGAACTATCGGACTGCTGCGTTTCCCTGATATTTACTGCAGAATTCATGCCACAACAAAATGTGATACTCTTGGAGCAGGCGCGATTTTAATTGCATTAGCTATTTATGATCATCAGTTTTTTATTTCAATAAAACTTATTTTAATATGTGTCTTTATATTTATTTATAGCCCTACAACAGCCCATATTCTTTCCCGTACAGCCTTTAGAATGGGAATCGAGCCATGGAAAAAACAAATAGATATTTCCTATTTAGATGAACAGAAGGATAAGTCATTAGATGTGAGTTCCGATAATAAACAGATTGTGGAAAATGATAGAAGAAAAAAAGCATAGGAGATGGGATAAAAGATTGAGGTTAAGGTTAAGGTTGAGGAAAGATTTAAATCATTATATTGATTTTTGGTTTTATATTTTCCTTAACCTAGTCCTTAGCCTTAACCTGATTTATCATAGGAGCCAAAATGTTTTCATTAGATTTAATTCTGATAAGTTTTTTAATTGTTATATCTTTTTTTATATTATTTTCACATGATCTCTTATATTGTATTATGGTTTTTTCTGCGTATAGTTTTTTTACTGTTATTATCTGGCAGGAACTTGGAGCTCCTGATCTTGCGCTGATAGAAGCTGTTGTAGGAGTTGGGATTACAACCATACTTTTTATTGTAGCAATTAGAAAAACAGAACGTTATGAAGAAAAAGGCTAAAGGCAAATGGTAAATGGCTAAAGGTTGTAAGGGGCTGTGACGAAATAACTTACACATTCAGGCGCTCAGATTCTGGTCAGATTTGGCTGATCCGATTGAGCAAAATCTGAGGCGTAGCACATTGCTACGTTGAGGATTTTGCGATTGAGGATCGGACAAAGATGACCTGAAGATGAGATGCATCAATGTGTAAGTTATTTCGTCACAGCCCCTAAGATGGGAAAAGATAGATTTAAAGTTTTTTAACCTTTTGCCTTTAGCCCAAAGAGGATTTTATTATGAAACACTATATTATTATTTTTTTATTGCTTTTTATTGGTGTTGTCCTTTATATCACAGTATCTAAAATAACAGAACAGGATAATTTAAATAGTCCAACATATATTTTTCACACTTCAGCATATTTAGAGAAATGTTTTACAGAAACAGGAATGAAAAATATTACTGAAGCTATTATGATTAATTATCGAAGTACTGATACCATTGGCGGAATAATAATTCTTCTTGCTTTAATCATATCGATATCATCATTACTAAGAAGCAGCATGAGAGATATAGTTGAGACTGGACCTATTTTCAATGATGTTATCCTAAAAACAGTAACAGCAATTGTTACACCTTTATGTTTGGTTTTTACATTTTATATTTTTTATCATGGAGATATTTTCCCGGGAGGTGGATTTCAAGCAGGATTAATTCTTGGCGCAACTTTGATTATGTTAGGAATTTCTTTTGGTAATGAATGTATAGAAAAAAAAATTTTGTTTAGAACAAGAATATCTATCATATCCATTGCTTTTATTACAATTATTTTTATTGGAATGATAGGTCCTATATTGGGGTATAATTTTTTCACATTTTATTTCCCTGATATTTTAGACAAATTAAAAGCAGAAAAGCTGGCATTTTTTATAAGCAAAATACTTGCATTTAATATTACTTTAATAGTTGGGATTATTACCGGGTCTCTATATTATATAATGGAAGGTAATGATCTATAATTAGGAGATTTATCATGAATATAATTACCCCTCCAATAAATTTTTATTATATTGGATCAGTAATTTTAATAATGGTTGGTTTTTATATAGTAGCAGAATGTCCGCATCTAATAAAAAAAATTATTGGGATTAATATAATGGAAACGGGTGTTTTTCTATTTTTAATAGCTATAGGCGGCGCACAGGGAAATAGAGCACCTATTTATTCTCCTCAAGCTGAATATGTATATGTTAATCCTTTTCCGCAATTTATGGTAATTATGGGAATTGTAATTACCTTAGGTGTAACAACGTTTGCTCTTGGATTGGTAATAAGGATATATCAGCATCACCATACGATCGATGCAAACAAACTCAGAAAATTAATAGGACAAAAGGATAGTGAAGAAATAAATTAAAAAGGTGTAATCGCTAATTATGAAAAATCTACTTCTCATGTTTAATAACAGCTTTCTGCCTCATTATATTATTTTAGTAATTTTTTTCCCAATAGCAGGAGCTGTCGTTAGTTTTGCATTTGGTTTCTGGCAGCATAAATATTATAAAAGAGTTGCTGTTGTTTCTCTCTTAATAACCCTCTTTTTTTCAATACTATTAGCTCTGCATGTCCTTTTTTACAATAACATTTCATATATACCGGGAAACTGGCAGAATTCATGGAAGATAGAATATATTGTAGACTTTCTTAATGCACCTCTTTTAATTCTTATCCCTTTTTTATGCCTCTTAATTGTAATATATTCGATAGAATATGTTCCCAGAGCTATATCCAATAAAGGAAGAGAAATGTTATACTATCCGCTATTGCTATTAATTGTTGGCGCAATGGATGGATTTATTTTAAGCGGTGATTTATTTACAATGTTTATTTTCCTTTCAACTTTTTCTATTTCCAGTTATACGCTTGTAGTAGCAGGCGGAGATAAAAATTCAGTAATTGCAGGAATGAAATATTTATATATGGGAGCAATTGCATCTGTTTTTTTTCTTCATGGGATTGCTTTCATCTATGCTGCATTTGGAACATTAAATATGAGACAATTGGCATTTAATCTTCAAAATTGGAATGGAAATATAATTTCTGCTGTTGGACTGGTTTTGATTATTATTGGTTTTAGTTTAAAAGCAGCTATTTTCCCTTTGCACACATGGCTGCCTGATGCGCATACTTATGCCCCATCATCAATCAGTGCTATTCTTTCAGGTTTAGTCGTGGAAATGGGAACATTTGGTATAATTAGAATAATTTATACTGTTTATGGATTTAAAAATATTGAAATGAATTACTCGCTTTCAAGTATATTACTTTTAATTTCAACATTTGCGATAATGATTGGAGCAATAGGAGCCTTTTTTCAGGATAATATAAAGTCAATTCTTGCATATTCCACAATAAGTCAAATGGGATATATATTAATGGGGGTAGGACTTGGCACTCATTATGGAATGATTGGAAGTTTACTGCATATTATTAATCATGTAATTATGAAAGCCGCTCTGTTTCTTTGTGCAGGGAATTTAATTTATCAGAGCGGAACACAGAGTTTAAAAGAACTTCAGGGAATAGGTAAAAAATTTCCCGGCACTATCGGAGCATTTATGATAGCTGGAATCTCAATAATCGGATTTCCGCCAACTGCAGGATTTATGAGCAAATGGTATCTCTGTCTGGGTGCTATGGAAGCAGGCAAACCATTTTTTTCTTTTGTAATATTGGCTGCAAGTATTTTAAGCGCAATTTATTATATTAAAATGTTTAATCAGCTTTACTTTAGTCCGGTAAAATCAGAAATAAAAATAAATTATGATAAAATACCTAATAGTATGACTTTTACAGTATGGGTACTGGCAATTTTATGTGTTTTGCTTGGATTATTTGTTAATATTCCATTATTATGGGTAGAAAAAGCAGTTGCGCAAATTATCTAATTTTACTGGTAACTGGTAACTAGTAACATGGAAACTGATAACTTTATATTTGAGAGGTCTCTATGACAGAAATTATATCTTTACGTCCGGCAATAGCTGTTTTCATTTCTTTCTTTTTTTCTATTCTAATTTTCCTTACTGGAAATTTATCCAGTGACTTAAGGAATTTATGGAGTTTATTAGCAGCCACAATTAAATTTTCAGTAATAGCTTCTATGGTTCCTTCTATTTTAGAAGGGACTGTCTATAAAATAACATTATTTCAAATCGCTCCCGGTATAACTCTTATGTTTCGCCTTGATTCTTTAGGTGCGTTTTTTGGATTACTTTCATCCATGCTCTGGTTTATTACAATAATATATGCAATAGGATATATGGAAAATGAAAAAGAACTTACACGCTTTTTTGGTTTTTTTGCTTTGTGTATTTGTGCAACTATGGGGGTTGCATTTGCCGGCAATATGTTTACTTTATTCCTATTTTATGAAATGCTCACAATATGTACATATCCGCTGTTAATACATCATCAAACACCTTTAGCTTTAAAAGTAGGGAAGAAATATCTTATTTATACTCTTACCGGAAGTGCATTTCTACTTTTTGCAATTATCATGACATATAATTTAATAGGGACAGCCGATCTTGATAAAAACGGGATTTTAAGTGCAATAAAAGACCCTATTATATTATATATATTATTTTTTGTATATATAATGGGTTTTGGAATTAAGGCAGTTATTATGCCGCTGCATAGCTGGCTGCCTGATTCAATGGTGGCGCCTGTACCGGTTACAGCTCTTCTTCATGCTGTTGCAGTTGTAAAAGTAGGTGTTTTTGGAATTATAAGAGTGATGTTTAATATTTTTGGTTATGTGACAATTAAAAATTTAGAGTTGGGGACAATAATGGCATATATTGCCTGTTTTACTATTATAGTTGCTTCAATTCAAGCTATATATCAAGATAATCTTAAAAGACGATTAGCTTATTCAACTATAAGCCAGGTAGCATATATTATTCTTGGTATTAGTATGCTTACACCTTCAGGAATAACAGGTGCTGTTATGCATATGGCGCATCAGGCAGTAATGAAAATTACTTTATTTTTTTGCGCTGGTTCTATTCAAAAAAAATCTGGTAAAAGATATATCAGTGAAATGGCTGGAATAGGCTTAACCCAGCCTGTTACCATGATATGTTTTACTATTGCGGCTCTGGGTATGATTGGGACTCCTCCACTTGTTGGCTTCATCAGTAAATGGTATCTTGGAATGGGTGCAATTGAAGCGGATAAACCTTTTTTTATTGGTATAATTTTAATAAGCAGTATTCTAAATACTTTATATTATCTGCCGATTATATATATAGCATTTTTTAAAAAATCTGATAATATTACAGATACAAAAATTTCCGAACCACATTGGACAATATTATTCCCATGTACGGTTACAGCTTTTTATTCATTGGCATTAGGGATGTTTTCAAATTTACCAGGGTTTCCTTTATCATTAGCTAAAACAACAGCTTTGAATTTCTTAAAATAAGCAATGAGCAATGAATGATGAGCAATGAGTTTAAAATATTTTCTTTAACTCGTTGCTCATTGCTAGGTACTCGTTGCTTCTTTTCATAGGAGATGATATGATAAGTGTAGCTTCCATTATGCTTGCAGCAGTATTTCTTTTAGCGCCGATTTTTATTTTTATTATATATTTTTTACCTGAGAAACACAATCCAATTCGAGCGTGGATGCCGCCTTTGGCTTCATGTTCAGTTTTTATTGCATTATTATATATTCTTCCTTATTCCTTAAAAGGTTATATTTTTGAATCATCTCCATTAAAGTTTATTCCGGATATTGATCTTTATTTTCGAGTGGATTTATTTGGATTATATTTTGGTTTAATATCAAGCCTTATCTGGATTTTAGCCTCGTTTTTTTCTATTGGTTATATGAAAGATGAACATGGATTACGCAGATTCCATTGTTTTTTTACTTTATGTTTATATTTTACATTAGGAATAGCTTTTTCCGGTAATTTATTTACTCTTTTTATTTTTTATGAACTGGTAACACTAAGCGGATATATATTGATTTTACATGAAGAAACTGATATCGCGCGTAAAGCCAGCCGTAAATATCTTTTTTATACTTTACCTGGTGATGCTTTTGTGCTTTTTAGTATTTTTTTAGCTTATAGTACAAGAGGAACATTAAATATTAATATGACGGAAACAACAGGTTTTTCAGGCAATATAGCAAATTTAAATTTATTATTATATTTTACTGTTATTGGATTTGGAGTAAAAGCCGCAATTATGCCTTTACATGGCTGGGTAGCAGATGCTCATCCAGCCGCGCCAGCACCAGCCAGCGCTCTTCTATCAGGAGTACTGGTTAATGTAGGTATTTTTGGCATGGCAAGAATTTTTTATAATATTTTAGGGATGAATTATTTAACAATGATAAAATTTGAAAAGATTATTATCCCGATAGTGTTATATACTATTATAGCAGCTTCTATAATTGCTATTAATCAGGATAATCTCAAACGCAGATTGGCATATTCAACAATTGGACAGCTTTCATATATAGTTTTAGGTCTTTTGCTTTATAATCCAAACGGTTTAATAGGCGGATTAGCGCATATTGCAAATCATGCTTTTATGAAAAGCACTCTATTTTTGTGCGCCGGAGCAATTATAAAAACAACCGGTATAAAAAATATAAGCGAGATGAAAGGATTAGCAAAGAGAATGCCTGTAACAATGATTATTTTCACAATAGCCGCATTAGGAATGATTGGAACGCCGCTTCTATGTGGTTTTGTAAGTAAATGGATGTTATGTGTTGGCGCTCTTGAAGCAGACCAGCCTTTATATGTAGCAGTGCTTTTAGTCAGTTCACTTCTATCAGCAGTATATTTTTTACCAATAGTTTATAAAGCATTTTTCGAAAAGGGCGAAGAAGTAAAAGCAACCGAAATTAGAGATAAATGGTATAAAGAATGTGATTCCTATATGTTAATTTCTATGATATTCGGTGGAGTATTGATAGTTTTATTTGGAATTTTTGTAGTATTCCCTGGTTCACCTATTGATATGGCTACGCGCATTGCGCAAATGTGGATAAGATGATAAGTAAGCGTTCAGCTATCAGTTATTAGTTATTAGTTTTTAAATTGATTTAGCTGACTGCTGATGGCTGAATGCTTACTTTTTCTCTGGAGTTAAAAGATGCTGAATTCCATCCCAATATATTTATTACTATTACCGCTGCTTGGTGCATTTCTAATATTTTTAGATAAAAAAGAAAAATATATAAATGCTATTTCATTAATAATAACAGGTCTTGTTTTTACGTTTACAATATTTTTATACAAAGAAATAATTATTAATAATAATATAATCATTACATATTTACCTTTTTCTATTTACGGAATTGGACTTTATATTGATGGATTAAGTTATTTACTTACTTTTATTACAGCATTTATCTGGTTTCTATCAGCTATTTTTGCAGTTAAATATATGGAACATGAAAAACATAAACGCAGGTTTTATTCTTTTTATCTTCTTGCTTTGACGGGTGACCTGGGAGTTTTGATTTCTAAAGATTTATTCAGTATTTTTGTTTTTTTTGAACTTATGGGATTATTGTCTTATGTTTTAATTGTTCATTCGGAAAATAAAGAAGCATTTGATGCCGGGAAAAAATATTTAAGCATGACAATAATCGGCGGATTGAGTTTGCTATTTGGTATTTTTTTATATTTTCGTCTTTCCGGTACACTTGATATTTATGCATATGCGAATCCAAATGTAAATCCATTGCTTAAAATTATTGCCGCAATAACATTAATATCCGGATTTGGAGTAAAAGCTGGAATGATACCTTTGCATATCTGGCTGCCGGATGCTCATCCAATTGCACCAACTCCTGCCAGTGCTGTTCTTTCAGGTGTAATGATTAAAACAGGCGCTTATGGAATACTCAGGGTTACTCAATTGCCAATATTTTCATTATCAAAAGATTTTTCTTTTGTTATGGGTTATACCATCATCTGGATTGGAATAATTACAATGTTTGCAGGTGTAATTCTGGCTTTACTGCAGAGTAATGCTAAACGTCTGCTTGCCTATCACAGTGTAAGTCAGATGGGTTATATTTTAATGGGAATAGGCTGCGCCTTATATTTAGGCGAGCATGGCGCTATTGGCAAAGCCGGCAGTATTTATCATATAATTAATCATGCCTTATTTAAATCCAGTTTATTTTTTGCAGCAGGAGCTGTATATCTGCAAACACATGAATATAATTTATATAAATTGGGCGGTTTAAGCCGTAAAATGCCTTATCTTGCTTTTTTTACTGTTATTGCCGCATGCGGTATATCCGGAATTCCAATGTTTAATGGATATGCAAGTAAAACATTACTGCATCATGCTATTCTTGAATCGTACCATTTGAAACATGATTTTTCATTAAAAATTGCAGAAATAATTTTTATAATAACAAGCGCTGGAACATTATGTTCTTTCATTAAATTTACAGGGTTAATATTTTTTAATATCCCTCATAGTCAAGAT